>JBIOIE010000061.1:0-8459 GCA_044449605.1 Candidatus Limnocylindrales bacterium
CGTCGGTGATGACTCGCGCGATGGCGGGCAGGTCCGCCTGCACGGCACCCTTCAGATGGAACGTGAAGGCCGGCGTCGCCTCGAGGTTGGCCAGCCAGCTGCGGCGGTGGTCCAGGCGAGGCATGCCCGAGATGAAGAGCCTGCCGTCGAAGTTGAAGAAGACGATCTCGATCCGCCGGGGCAGGCCCGTCCGGCGCCCGGTCGTGGTGATGTCGATGGTGTGGCCGCGCGACAACGCGCGGTGCAGGTCAGCGTTCATGAGTCCTCTCGATGGTTGCATCTGCAACCATCATACCACCGACGGCGCGCGCTACCCTGCGCCGATGACCGAGCCAGGCAGCAGCGCGGCTGCGTTCGAGGCCTCCTACACCGGGGTGCCGCCGGCCTGGGACATCGGGCGGGCGCAGCCGGTCTTCGTCCGCCTGGCGGCCGAGGGGCGGATCCGCGCGCCGGTCCTCGACGCCGGCTGCGGCACTGGCGAGAACGCCCTCCACCTGGCCTCGCTGGGGCTCGAGGTGACCGGCCTCGACGGCGCGCCGTCGGCGATCGCGAAGGCACGCGCCAAGGCCCGCCAGCGCCACATCGCCGTCGACTTCGTGCTCGGCGACGCCCTCCATCTCGAGGCCCTCGGAAGACGTTTCGCCAGCGTCATCGACTCGGGCCTCTTCCACGTCTTCCCGGACGCCGAGCGTGAGCGCTACGTGGCCAGCCTTGACGCGGCCGTGCTCGCCGGCGGGCGCGTCCACATCATGTGCTTCAGCGAGCGCCAGCCGGGCGGCTGGGGCCCGCGGCGGGTGACCGAGGCCGAACTGCGCGCGGCCTTCGCGGCCGGCTGGCGGTGCGAGGCCATCGTGCCCGAGCACTTCGTGACCCGCCTCGACGCGGCGGTCGAGGCGTGGCTGGCGACCTTCGTGCGGACGTAGCCCGCGCCGCGCTCGCTGTGGTCGTGGTGGTCGGGCCCGCTCAGCCCTTCTGGCCGCCCGCGCGGAGCATCGCCTTGTGGGCCCGCTTGCCGGCCTGGTAGTCGGCCAACGTCTCCGCGGAGTCGACGTCGCCGAGGGTCCGATGGGTCGGCGCGAGCGCCTCCCAGCCGGCGGGCCGGACGCCGAGGCGCTTGCCAAGGACCGCGATGAGCGTCTTCGTCTTCATCTCGCCGATGCCCGGCAGGGCCCGCAGCCGGCGCTCCAGGTCGCGCCCGTCGCTGGCCTCGCGCCAGACCCGGCCCGCGTCGCCGCCGTAGTCGCGGGCGATCGCCGCGCACAGCTCCTGGACTCGGCGGGCCATGTTGCCCGGGAAGCGATGGATCGCCGGACGGGTCCGGAAGGCCTCGTCGAGCGTGGCCGGATCCATGGCCGCGATCGCCGTCGCATCCAGCGTGCCGAGGCGGCGGCGAATCTCGAGCGGCCCGCTGAAGGCCTTCTGGAGGGTCACCTGCTGGTCGAGCACGAAGCCGATCAGGAGCGCCAGCGGGTCGCGCGCCAGGAGCGCATCGGACTCCGCATCGCCCGTGAAGTGGAGGACCTGATCGGGCATCCGCGGATGGTAGCGCGAGGCGGCCCGGGCGGCCACGGTTGACAGGAACGCTCCCAGGCCGGATAGTGGTAAGGCCTCATGAACGGCGAGCAGGTCTGAGCGATCGATCGTCCTGGCTCCCGCGGCGCCGTCGAGGCCGTCAATACAACCTCACTCCGGGTGCCCATACCCGTCGAGTGCGCACACAGAGCCGCGACGCGGCGGGACCGCAGAACGTCCCGGGCCGCGCCGGCCGGAAGGAACCAGCCCGCGATGATCTCGCGCAGTGCCAACCACATCACCAGCAGCAGCCAGCGCCAATCGGCGATGCGCCGCCTGCAGCGCCGGGGCCGTCCCACGGCCCCCCGCCTCTATTGCCGCACCAACGGCTGCACCACCACGATGCAGCTCGATGCCCAGACGGGCATCGCCGCCTGCCCGGTCTGCGGCGCCCGTCGCCGCATCGACTGACCGTCTGTCGCCCGGCGTGACCTTCGACGACCTCGGGCTCGCGCCCGAGCTCCGGCGCGTCGTCCGCGAACAGGGTTACGAGGAGCCCACGCCCGTCCAGGCCCAGGCCATCCCCCTCGTCCTGGCGGGCCGCGACGTCCTCGCTGCGGCCCAGACGGGGACGGGCAAGACCGCGGCTTTCGCCCTGCCCATCCTCCAGCGGCTCATGGCCGGCGCCAACCGCTCCTACTCACCGGCCCGCCACTCGGTCCGGGCCCTGATCCTGACGCCGACCCGTGAGCTGGCCGTCCAGGTCGAGGAGGCCACCCGCACGTACGGGCGCCACTTGCCCCTGCTCCGACTCACGACGGTCTATGGCGGCGTACCCATCGAGCCCCAGACGGCAGCCCTGCGCAGCGGCGTGGAGATCCTCGTGGCCACCCCCGGGCGCCTGCTCGACCACGTCGGGCAGCGCAACGTCGCCCTCGGCCAGGTCGAGGTGCTCGTCCTCGACGAGGGCGACCGGATGCTGGACATGGGCTTCCTGCCCGATATCCGGCGGATCATCGAGCTGCTCCCCGCCCGCCGCCAGAACCTCCTCTTCTCGGCCACCTTCTCGGACGACATCCGGCGCCTCTCGGGCTCGATCCTGCGCGACCCGGCCATCGTCGAGGTGGCGCCCCGCAACGCGACCGTGGCCACCGTCCACCAGCTCGTCTACCCGGTCGACCGCGAGCGCAAGGAGGCCCTCCTGGCGCATCTCATCCGCAAGGGCAACCTGCGCCAGGTGCTCGTCTTCACACGCACGAAGGTCGCCGCCCGCCGGCTGGCGACCTGGCTCGAGCGCGACGGCATCGCCGCCGAGGCCATCCACAGCGACCGCACCCAGCCCGAGCGAACCCGGGCCCTCGGGGCCTTCAAGCGGGGCGAGGTGACCGTCCTGGTGGCCACCGACGTCGCCTCGCGCGGCCTGGACATCGAGGACCTGCCCCACGTCGTGAATTTCGAGCTGCCCTTCGTGGCCGAGGACTACATCCACCGCATCGGCCGGACCGCCCGCGCCGGCGCCGAGGGCGACGCCATCTCGCTCGTGTGCGTCGACGAGGTGGACCTCCTGCGGGGCATCCAGCGCCTGCTCAAGCGGGCCATCCCCTGGAAGGTCGAGGATGGCTTCATCCCCGACCGCAACGCCCCGGCCCGGCCGATCCACGCGCGGAGCACGACCGACCGCCGGCGCGGCCTACCCAGCCGCGCCGCTCACTGAGTCCGCCTGGGGCCCTGCTCCCTAGCCGCGCCCGAAGCGGCCGCGCTTGGCGGATGCCGCCGGCGCCGTGGTGCGCAGGCCGATCCGGCGCAGCGTCTCGTCGATCTCGGCGAGGTAGGGGCGGCCCTCCGATTTCGCCTCCAGCCAGGTCAGGTAGCCCGGATCGACCCGGGCGATCTCGCCGATCGACCAGCCGATGTGGCGCCCGAACTTCAGAACGCTGCCCGACGGCCGGCCGGGCGGCGCCCCCGCCCCGCCCGTCCCGGGCGCCTCACCGGCCTGCCAGCGGTGGCCGCCGGGCGTATAGGCGCCGGCCGCCGCCGCCGCGGCCGCGGCATCGGCCGGGTCCGCGAAACCGGTGCGACCGTGCTGGCGGTCGTAGTTGGCGCGCAGGGTCGGGTTGCGCAGCAGCTCCCAGGCCGCGTTGATGGCGACCATCCGGGCGGCCGCTTCGGGACCGGGGGCGACGTCGGGATGGAAGCGCCGGGCCAGCGCACGGTAAGCCGCCGAGATGACTTCCTGGCTGGCCGTCGGTTCGACTTCCAGGGTGGCGTACGGATCCTGCTCGCTCATCGCCTGGTATCGAACCACAGACCGTCAAGGTCCATGGCCACTCGCGCGCGCATCCGGGAGCGGCCGATCAGCGCTTCTTGCCGCGGACCTCGACGAGGTGGGCGGTCCAGGGCGACTGGCCGCCGTCCGCGATGGCCGAACTGCCGTGCCAGCCGCAGACGCAGGTCACCTTCTGCTCGCGGTGGCTGTAGACGTCGATGACGTGCTTGAGCGGGGCGTCCAGGTCGACGGGGCGGGAAAGACGCGGATTCACGGACGACGGAACTCCTCGAAGGGTCGCGGCCGGTTGGGCGGGGGACGTCGATGATACCAGACATCGGCCGACCTCACCTTGCCGCCGGGGACTGGGGGCGCTCGAGGCGACCGTATCATCGGGCCATGAAGGTGCGCCGGGTCGACCTGGTTCCGCCCGACGACCCAGCCTACCTGGCCGCGATGAGCGAGGCCGCCCAGGCCCATCGGCGCCTCGGGCCGGCGGTCGATCCCGGTCACATCTACCGGGCCAGCGGCGGCGTCGAGACCGCCGTGCGCGGCTGGCTCGGGGAGCGCATGGCCCTGCAGGCGGAGCGGATCATCGACGCTGAGCTGCTCCTCGACGGGCGGCGCACCTACGAACGCCGCTTCATCGAGCTGGATGCGGTCGAGGGCGCCGAGGGCGTGCCCACACGGGTCATCGAGGCGAAGTTCAGCGCCAGCCCGAGCGCGATCCGGCGCGGCCTCGGGCAGCTGTCGAGGGCGCGCCAGGTGCTCCGCTGGCGCTGGGAGGGCGTCCGCGCGCTGCTCGTGCTCGTCGAGGCCAACCGGAGCGGCGTCGAGATCGACCGCGAGCGCCTGCGGGACCTGCGCCTCATCGAGGCCGGCCAGGTGGCGGGGGACACCGGCCGCGACGCGCCGCTGCTGGTCCTGTCCCTCGACGACCTGACCGGCCATCTCAGCGCCGACGACCTGGCGGCCATCGAGCGCGGCCGCGACGAAGGCGACGACCTCACCTCCCGGCGCCGCGAGCGGGCGGCCGGAGATGGACCCGAGCGGGGCCTGGATGCCCCGCCGCGGCGGACGGCGATCGCGGGCTCGGCCACCTTCGGCGGCGAGGCCGACGACGCCGACTCGGCCGACGACTCGCCCTTCGCCGCCCTGCGCGGCCTGGTCCTGCCGCCCGAGGGCTAAGCGCGGCCCGCTACGGCCCGACCGTGACGCCCAGCAGCGCCAGCGCGCGCAGGAGCTGTGTGTCGCCACTCGCCTTGAGAGCGGCCGGCGTCATCGACTTCAGGTCGGTCGGCTCCAGGGGCAGCACCCCGACGCCCAGGTCGACGACCTCGTCCGGGGTGATCCCTTCCGGAAAGATGCGCTTCCCGTCGGGGGTCAGCCAGAGCTCGACGCCGAGCCGGAGGGCCGAACCATCCGAGAGGGCGAACTGGTTGAGCACGGTGCCGGTGCCGTAGGTGCGGGTGCCCACGACCTTGGCCCGGCCGTTGTCCTGGAGGGCCCCGGTCAGGATCTCGGCCGAGCTGGCCGTGCCGAAGTCGACGAGCACGACGAGCGGCTTGTCCGTCCGCGGCTCGGAGCGCACCTCGACCGGCGTCTGCTTGCCGTCCGCGTCCTGGCGAACGTAGACGACCCCGCTGGACAGGAAGCTGCTGGCCGAGCCGACGGCCTCGTCGACGAGGCCCCCGGGGTCGTTGCGCAGGTCGAGGACGATGGCCGTCGCACCGGCCGTGTCGGACTCGGAGATCGCCGCCTGGAGCGCCTTGGCCGTGCCCGCCGAGAACTGGACGATGCGGATCATCGCGGCGTGGGTGCCGGGCACCATGGCCCACTCCACGGGCGGCACGTCGATCTGGGCGCGGACCACCGGGATGACCACCGGCGCCGCGGCGTCCGGGTGGATGACCGTGAGCGTGACGGTCGTGCCCTCGGGACCGCGCACGCGGCTGACGACGTCCTCGACCGACAGGCCGTCGGCGGCGGCGCCGTCGATGGCGATGATCCGGTCGCCTGAGCGCAGGCCGGCCTTCGCCGCCGGCGAGCCGCTGATGACCGAGACGATGATGGGCGAGCCGGCCTGCTCCCCGAGGAAGGCGCCGATGCCCGAGAAGCTGCCCGAGAGGTCCTCGTTGGCCGCCTTCACCTGGTCCGGCGTCAGGAAGCCCGAGTGGCCGGGGTCGCCCAGGGCGCGAACGAGACCGTCGAGCATGCCGTAGGTGAGCTTCGACGTGGGTTCGAGGGCGGTCCGGTCGACATAGTGCTGGCGGATGATCGTCAGCGCCTCCCAAAGCAGGCCGATGTCGGCCGGCGCGTCGGCCGGCACCGAGGCGCCCGGCCCGATCGTGGCGCCCGGCGCCTGCGAACCCAGGGCTGCGCTGGTCGGCTCCGGGCCGGCCGCGCCGAAGAGCCCCGCCCGGTCGGCCGCGATGCCGGCCCCGAACGCGAGCACGACCACGAGCAACAGGACCAGGCCGATCGGCCGCCGGGGTGGCTCGGGTGGCTGCCAGTAGCGCTGCAAGTCCGGCGTCGTGTCCGGCGCCGGGGCCGGCTCCGGGATCGGGTCTGCGGTCATTTCGGCCTCCAGGGGCGGGGACAGCCGCCATTCTGCGGCCTAGGCCCGGGCCATGCCCCCGACCTCGTCGAGGCGGCGCTCGAGGAAGCGCCGCTCGGCGGGATTCGTCGTTCGCTCCAGCGCGGCCGCGTAGGCGATGGCCGCCTCCGCCCGGCGTCCCAGGCGGCGGAGCAGGTCGGCTCGGGCGGCGTGGAAGAGGTGGTAGTCGTCCAGCGTGCCAGCGCCGGCCAGGCGCTCCAGCTCGGCCAGGCTCGCGGCGGGCCCGTCGACCATGGCCAGCGCCACGGACCGGTTGAGGGCCACGACCGGCGACGGCGAGAGCGCCAGCAGCGCGTCGTAGAGGGTGAGGATCTCGGACCAGCGGGTCGCCGCCGCGCTCGGCGCCCGATCGTGGACGGCGGAGATGGCCGCCTGGAGCTGGTAGACGCCGGGCCTGCGCATCGCCGCAGCCCGTTGGAGCAGGCCGGTCCCCTCCTCGATCGGCGCCCGGGCCCAGCGCGAGCGATCCTGGTCCTCGAGGAGGACAAGGTCGCCGGCGGCGTCGAAGCGCGCCGGCCGGCGTGCGTCGTGGAGGAGGAGCAGGGCCAGCAGGCCGAGCACCTCGGGCTCGTCGGGCATCAGTTCCGCCAGCACGCGCGCCAGGCGGATGGCCTCGTCCGTCAGCTCGGCCCGGATGGGCGCGTCGCCGGCGGTCGCCAGGTAGCCCTCGTTGAAGACGAGGTAGAGGACGGCCAGCACGGAGCTGAGCCGCTCGGGCAGCAGGTGGTCCGGCGGCACCCGGTAGGGGATGCCGGCGGTGCGGATCTTGCGCTTGGCCCGGACCAGCCGCTGGGCGAGGGTGACGGGCGGCACGAGGAAGGCCCGGGCGATCTCCTCGGTGCTCAGGCCGCCGAGCGTGCGCAGCGTCAGCGCGACGCGCGCCTCGGCGGCCAGGGCCGGGTGGCAGCAGGTGAAGATGAGCCGCAGCCGGTCGTCGACGATGGATCCGGGGTCCTCGGCGTCCGGTTCCCCCGGACTGTCAGCGGCCATGCGCGCCTCCTCGTCCGCCTCGGCCTGCAGGACGGCCTGCTTGTCGACCAGCACGCGTGCCCGACGCAGGCGGTCGATGGCCCGGCGCCGGGCCGTGGTGATGATCCAGGCCCCGGGGTTGGGGGGCACGCCGTCGCGCGGCCAGCGTTCGAGGGCCGCCACGAAGGCCTCCTGGACGGCCTCCTCGGCGAGGTCGAAGTCGCCCAGCTGACCGATCAGGCTGGCCAGGGCCCGTCCGGACTCATGGCGGAAGACGCGGTCGACGACCTCGTGCGCGTCGGTCATCGCACCTCAGCCGTCGGCCGTGGTCGTGGGCATGCTGGCCTGGAGCTCCCAGATGGGCCGGATCTCGATCGAGCCATAGGCGGCCCCGGGGATCCTGGCAGCCAGTTCGATGGCCGCGTCGAGGTCCGGGCACTCGAGCAGGTAGAAGCCACCGAGGGCCTCCTTGGTCTCGGCGAACGGCCCGTCGCTGACCAGCGTCCGCCCGTCGCGGACGCGGACCGTGGTCGCGCTCGAGGTGGGCTCGAGCGCCTCGCCGGCGAGCATCGCGCCGCGCTCCTGGGCCGCCCGGGTGAAGACCGCATAAGCGGCGTTCTGGGCCGCGAGGGCCTCGGGCGGGATCGTCGCGGGGTCGACCTCGGTGGTGTAGATGAGCGCCAGGTAGCGCATCCTCGTCTCCAGCTGCGGCTCGTTGCGGCCCCAGGGTGGGGCACCCAAGATAGCGACGAACGGCCATGGCGCGAATCGACCAGGCCGTGGGACGCTCGAGGCGACGGGCGGGTCGCCCGCCTCGATGGCCCTGGGAGGCGAGACATGAGCCAACAGCCGAGCCCGGACCGCCGCTGGGTCAGCGGCGCCGCGCTCATCATCATCGGCGCGGCCCTGCTGGTCGGGCAGTTCGTGCCCAACGTCGAGATGTACGCGCCGCTGGCCGTCGGCCTCGCGCTGCTGGCGCTGTTCCTGGTGACCCGCAATGCGGGGGCGCTCATCGCCGGCTGCATCGTCACCGGCATCGGCGCCGGCATCGTCCTCGACGACGTGGCGCCGGGCTCTGCGGGCGGGTGGGTGCCC
>JBIOIE010000062.1:0-8436 GCA_044449605.1 Candidatus Limnocylindrales bacterium
CCGGTGCTGGCCGGCGTGCTCCTCGGGTGTGCCGCCGCGTCGCGTCTGCCGGTCGGGCTGACGCTGCCGCTCTACCTGGCCCTCTTCGCCGGCCTCACCGTGCCGCCCTGGCTGCGCTGGCCCGATCGGGCGGGGGTCCGGGCGGCCGGCCTGGTCCTGCTCGGCTTGGCCGTGCCCGCGGTCCTCGTCGCCCTCTACAACATGGCCCGCTTCGGGAGCCCCTTCGATTTCGGCTACGAGAAGATCGGCGGCGTCCTCACCGAGCCCTGGTATGCGCAGGGCATCCTCTCCCTCACCTACATCCCGCGCCACATCGAGGCCATCTTCTTCCGCGGCTTCGACTACGTGGAGGGCGTGTTCCCCTGGTTCCGGCCCAACTGGATGGGCCTGGCCATCACCTTCAGCACGCCCATCTACTTCTGGCTCGTGAACCTGCGCCGAGCGAGTCCGTTCGTCGTCTACGGCGTCGTCGCCGTCCTCCTCGCGCTCATCCCCATCGTCACCCACGGCAACGTCGGCGAGGCGCAGTTCGGCTATCGCTTCAGCCTGGACGTGGCGCCCATCCTGTTCCTGCTCCTGGGGCTCGTCTTCCGCGAGTCGATCTCGCGGGCGGCCCTGCTGGCGATCCTGGTCGGGATCGTCGTCAACGCCTACGGGGTCATCGCCATCACGGCGCTCAACTTCGTCAGCTACTGAGGCGGTCACCAGCCCAGTACGACGCCCCAGTAGACGCCCCAGGCGTTGATGGCGATCGAGACCGCCACCAGGCCGATGGTCCACCAGCGCACGCCGGCCCGGGCCAGGCCGAGGGTCATGAGGATCAACAGGAACGGCGCGAAGTCGTTGCTGAAGCGGTACCCGAACTGGACCCAGCCCTGGCTGAAGTGGCTGAGATCGACGAGCGCCACGGCAAGCACGGCAAGGGTGGCGCCGAGGACGATCCGCCGGCGCAGGTTGCGAACGACCGCCGGCACGACCAGAAGCCAGGCGGGGCTGGTGAGCAGCAGGCTCATGCCCAAGCGATCGGGCTGGAGCAGCGGACAGGCCTGATCGAGCAGCGAGAGGCCGCACTCGGGCCGCAGGTCCGGCAGCCAGGCCAGCATGATCACGGCGTTCTGGGGAACGTAGTGCAGATCCTGGAGCGCCCAATCGCCGGGGTGGTAGGTGATCCCGCTGAGGCTCGGGAAGAGGTCGACCAGGAGGCCCGCAGGCGCCGGCACGTACTCGTGGCCGTAGAGGTAGTCGTAGCCGGGGTGGAGGAGGCTGCCCGTGGTCGCCACGTTGTAGGCGAGGAGGGCCAGGAAGGGGATGGCGGCGCCGAGGCCCGCCGAGAGGCCCCGCCGCCAGGTGGTCCCGCCTCCGCCGACGAAGATGAAGAAGGGCGCCGCGAAGATCGTGGTGAAGCGGGCGCCGGCGGCCAGACCGAAGAGGAGGCCGGCGCCGAACTGGCGCCAGTCGATGAGACCCGCCGACGCGATGCGCCGGAACCATTGGCGACGCTCGGCGTCGAGGGCTGCGGTGATGGCCAGGAGCAGGAACGTGGAGGCGACGACGTGGGCCAGGAACCAGGTGCTGCCCAGCATCGCGGCGTACCAGGCGACGGTGCCGAAGCCGTAGAAGATCGTGGCCAGCACGGCCACCAGCGGATCGGTGGTGAGCCGCCAGGTGAGGCGCCAGGCGAGGGCGACGTTGATGCCGCCCAGGAGGGCGCAGATGAGGGCGGCGTTGGTGGCCAGCCCCCAGGCGGCCACGAACGGCAGCAGGAGGATCGCGGGCAGCGGCGGGAAGGGCAGCAGGGCATGCCCGGGCTGGCCGGGCAGGGGATAGACGTCCTGGAAATAGCTGTTCTGGAAGGGCCCGCTGCTGACCGGCCAGGGGATCCAGGCATGGCCGCCCAGGAAGGCCTCGGCCTGCCACACGAAGTGGTCGTAGAAGTTCTGGCGCTCGGTGTTGGAGAGGACGTAGACGAGCCCGGCGAGGATGGCGAAGCCGAGGCTCAGCCAGCCCGGGCCGACACGCCCGAGGGCGTCGCGCAGGGCGGCCGCGACCCGAGAGGCCAGGCCAGCGGGGCGGACGGCAGCCGTTGCTATACTCCCCTGCACCCTCGTCGCATCGTTTCGGAGGCCGGTCGGCATTGACGACACCCGGGGCGGGTGAGACCGATCGGAGCCTCGAAGCGCCGGGTCGCGCGAGCGGGGCGCCGGCGGCGATCCCCGCCCTGACCATCCTCCTCCTCGCCGCGCTGGCGCTGCGACTCATCATCGCATACGTCTTCCTCCCGGACAGCGGCTTCCAGACGGACATCGGCAGCTTCGCGGCCTGGGCGAACGCCCTCGTCGAGCACGGCCCGGGCGGCTTCTACGACTCGGTCGGCTTCGCCGACTACCTGCCCGGATACCTGTACGTGCTGTGGCTTGTCGGGCTGCTCGGACACGCGCTCGGGACCCTCGCCCACACGGATCCGACGGCCGTCACCGTGGGCCTCCTGAAGCTGCCGGCGATCGCCGCCGACATCGCCGCGGGCTGGCTCATCTACCGCCTTGCCCGGCGCTGGATCGGCGACCGCCCCGGGGCCGAACGGCTGGCCCTCATCGTCGCCGCGCTGTACCTCTTCAACCCGGCGGTCTGGTACGACTCGGCCATCTGGGGCCAGGTCGATTCGGTCGCCACGCTCGTCGCCCTGGCCGCGGTCGCACTGCTCGTCGAGGGCCACTCCGAGGGCGCCGCCGCGCTGACCGTGCTGACCGCCCTGGTCAAGCCGCAGTACGCCATCGTGCTCCTGCCGATCCTCGGAGCGGTGCTCCTGCGCCGGCACCTGCTCAGCCCCGGCAGCGGCCCCACCCCAGCCGGGGGCCCGTCCTTCCTGCGCCGGTGGGCGGAGCGCGAACAGGGCTTCCCGCGCCTGGTCTCCTCGGCCGTGGCGGGCATCGTCGTCCTCTTCGCCGTCATCACCCCCTTCGGCCTGGACCTCGTCAAGCTCGCCATCCGCATCGGCGGCGCTGCCGGGACCTACCCCTACCTGACCGTCAACGCCTACAACCCCTGGGCCTTCGTCGGGGCCGACGGCGCCTCGGCGATGGCCTTCGCCGGCCTCGGCCACTGGTCATCCGACACCGTGGCCCTGCTTGGCGGCGTGCCCGGCGTGCTCATCGGGAGCGCCCTGCTGGCGAGCGCGATCCTCCTCGTCTTCGTGCAGCTGCTGCGGCGGGCCGATCGCCGCTCGATCCTCCTGGCGGCGGCCTTCCTGAGCCTCGCCTGCTTCCTGCTGCCCACCCGCGTCCACGAGCGCTATCTCTTCCCGGCCTTCATCTTCCTGCCCCTCCTGGCCGTCTTCGACCGGCGCCTCATCGCGGCCACGATCGGGATCGGCGTCGTGGCCTTCCTCAACCTGCACGGCATCCTGACCGAGCCCCTGTGGGGCACGCTCAACGTGGTCGACCTGGGTTTCGGGGACATCGCCCGAGATCCCGCCGTGATCGGCCTCTGCGTCGCCGTCGAGCTGTTCGTCTTCGGGCTGCTGGGCTGGTGGAGTCTGGGCGTCCTGTTCGGGCGCCGGGACGTCTTCCGCGCGGGCACCGCGGGCCTCATGGCGCTCGGTGGTCGCGTGCGGCGGGACCAGCCCGCCGTGGACCTCGAGCCCCCGCCCGCCACGCTGCCCGCCGACCGGTCGGCGCGATCGGCGGGGCCGATGCGGGGCGCCGTCATGCCCGGGCCCTGGCTCGAGGAGGTCGGCAGGCCACCGCCCGGCACTATCGGCGTCAGGCCACCGCCCGGCAGGGTCGCGGGGGGGCCGCCTCGGCTTTCACCGGCCGGAGCCAGCGCGACGAGCGACGCGAGCGGCAGGTCGACCCTCCGGGCGGTCGCGCGACGCCCGGACGAGGATCCCGACCCGGGCCGCTTCGCGGGACTGCGCGCGCTCATCGCCAGCCGTCTGGCGCTCCCTGCCCTGCGCCGGGATCGGAGCGCCGCACTGGCCGACGAGCCGCGCGGCCGGCTGGACCGCCTGGACCTGCTGCTCGTCCTCATCGTCGTCCTGGCCGCGCTGGTCCTGCGCGCATGGCGCGTCGGCGAGCCGCTCGACATGTACTTCGACGAGGTCTACCACGCCCGCACGGCGACCGAGTTCCTGCAGGACTGGCGCTATGGCGAGCCCCATCCGATCTACGAGTTCACCCACCCGCACCTGGCCAAGTACCTGATCGCGGCCGGGATCGTGGCCTTCGGCCGGAACGAGGTCTCGGCCACGGCCCAGCTCGGCTACGCAGCCCGCGACGCGACGATCGAGACGGCCTGGGATCCGGGCGACGGGTCGCGGCGCGGCGACTGGCTCTTCGTTTCGGGCCCCGACGGCGTGCATGTCTACGACCTGGCCAGCCGGGCCGAGGTCGCCACCATCGCCCTCGGCGGAGGCGCGCAGCCCGGCGCCCTGGCCGTCGATGCCGGCGCCCACCGGCTCCTGGTGGGCGACCTGGCCGGTGGTCTCTGGGACCTCGACACGACCGCCCTCGACGACCTTCGGACGGGGCCCGCGACCTCCGTGCCGGCGCCGGTCCACCTCGCCGACCTGGGGGCCGCCGCCCGGACGCTGGCCGTTCACCCGGTCACCGGGTCGATCCTGGCCGTCCTGGCCGACGGGCACGTGGCGGCGATCGACCCCGCCAGCGGCGCTGTCCTGGCCCAGACCGACGTGCCCGGCGCCGCCGACGTGATCGGCCTGAGCGGCGGGGTGCAGCTCGTCGTCGATGCGTCCACGGTCAGCGCCGCCGAGATGTCGGCCCTGGCCACGACGCTTGGTCAGGACCTGACCACGGTCAGGGCGAAGCTGGCCGGCGCGACCGGTGACGTCGTCCTCGACGTGACCCTGACGGCCGACCAACGGACGGCCATCCAGGCCGCCATCGACAAGGGCAGCCTGCTGGCGTCGCGCCTGGAGACGAGCCAGCTTGCCGCCGTCGCCGCCACGGAGGGGGTCGTCCTCGTCGACGCCGGTTCCCTGGCCCGCGTCCAGGCATTTCCGATGTCCGAGCCCGCCACGGGCCTGGCGCTCGTGGACAAGGTCTCCACGCCGACTCTCTACGTGGCCAGTGGGTCCGCCCTCGAGCGCATCGAGTTCGGCGACACGAGCCCGCCCGTTGCACGCGACAAGGTCTGGATGCCGGGGCCGATCCGCGACGTCATCTTCGACCCGGCCACGAAGCTGGTCCACGCCCTGGGCACGACGCCGGATGGCAAGGGCGAGACGGTCTACGTCGTCGAGCCCCACGGCAACGCCGTCTTCGCCGATGCACGGTTGCCCATCGACCCGGTGACCTGGGCGCTCGATGCCCAGCCCGACCACCCGGCTGGCGACCGCGAGCAGCTCCTGACGATCGCCTCGGACGGCTCGCTGGCGGTGGTCGAGGTCGGCGGCAATGCCTTCGGCTGGCGCTTCCCGGGCGTCATCGCGGGGGCCCTGCTGGCCGGGTTGCTCTTCCTGCTGGCCAGGCTCCTCGTGCGCCGGCGGAGCGTGGCCCTGCTCGTGGCCGGGCTCGTCCTGCTCGACGGGATGTTCTTCGCCCAGGCCCGCATCGCCATGAACGACACCTACGTCGGCCTCTTCATCGTCGCCGCCTACACGGTCTTCGCGGCACTCTACGTGGGGAGCTGGCGGGGCTGGAGCGCCGTCCTCATCGGCCTGCCGCTGGTGGGCCTTCTGCTCGGGCTGGCCCTCGCCGCCAAATGGGTCGGCCTCTACGCCATCGGTGGCATCGTCCTGCTGGTCCTGCTGCGCTCCGCCCTGGGGCGCATCCTGGCCCTCCTGGCGATGATCGGGCTGAGCGGCGTGCTCGGTTGGCTGGCCATCACCGCACCGAGCTCCAGTTCGCCGGGCGTGGTCGGCATGACCGTGGCCACGGCCGTCGTCGTGGCGGTCGCGTTCGTCGTGCTCCGCCGCCTCGGCGCCTCCGACCTCTTCACGGTCGCCGGGCTTCTCTTCGCCGCGACCACCACGGCGGTGCTCCTGCTCGTCAAGGGGGACGCGCTGTTCCTGGTCCTGATGGTCGCCCTGACCATCCTGCTCGCCGTGGCCATGGCCCTGCGGCCCGTCACCTTCACCCTGGACGAGGTGCGCTTCGCCGTCCTCGCCCCGGGCATCGCTGGCTCCATCATCGGCCTGGCCGCGATCGCCGCGCCTTCATGGTTCGTGCAGCTCGGCAACGTCGTCCAGGACATCGGGTTGCCCGGGCGGACCCTGCTGACCGGCACCGGCCCCCTGGCCATCGCCATGGGCCTTCTGGGCGTGGCCGTCTTGATCTACCTGGCCATCGCCCTGGCCGCGCGGCGGGGCCTTGGGCCGCTGGCCCCACTGCTCTCGGCGGACGAGCCGGGATCCCTGCTGGAGTCGCCATCTCCCGCGCCGGATGGCTGGTTGCTGCCCGGCTGGCGCTGGGGCATCCCCTGGCTGTGGGCACTGTTCTGCCTGAGCGTCGTGCCCCTGGCCGTCTACGTGGCCAGCTACATCCCCTGGGTCGCCCTTGGCAACCGCTGGACGGAGACGTTTCCGGCCGGCAACACCGGCCAGACCTTCCTGGCCCTCCAGATCTCGATGTACCAGTACCACAACGACCTGCGTGCGACCCACGCGGCCTCGTCGCCCTGGTGGGCCTGGCCCTTCGACCTCAAGCCCGTCTGGTTCTATCTCGGCACCTTTGGCGCCCGGACGAGCCTCATCTACGACGCGGGCAACCTCGTCCTCTTCTGGCTGTCCGTGCCGGCCATGGCCTGGACGGCCTTCATGGCCTGGCGGCGGCGGAGCCTGGCCCTGACCCTGATCGTCATCGCCTTCCTGTGCCAGTGGCTGCCCTGGTCGCGCATCGACCGGGTGACCTTCCAGTACCACTACTACGCCAGCCTGCCCTTCGTCTTCCTGGCCCTCGCCTACTTCCTGGCCGAGCTGTGGCACGGCCCTTCGGGGCGGACCTGGCTCGTGGCGCGCCTGGCGGTGGCGGGCACGCTCGTGGCGACCCCGCTGCTGTGGCTCTTCCGTGACCCGCTCTGCGGGGTCTCCGGGGTCCTGTCCATGAACCCGAACTCGCAGGCCTGCGGCTACGTGCGCGAGTCGTTCGTGCTCAGCGACCGGGCCGCCGCCGTGGTGGTCGTGCTGGCCGTCGGGCTGGCCGTGCTCGTCTGGCAGGTCCGGGCCGTTCGCGGCCGGGACGGCCATGGCGCGATCCGCGATGGCGGACGCCGGGCGACGAGCTCCGCTGGGGCGGCCTGGATCCTGGCCGTCGTGGCCTCGACAGCGGTGGCGGTCATCCTCGTCATCGCCCTGGTGCCCGAGGCGCCCCTCATCTCGGCGCCTGTCGGGCAGGTCTCGCTCTACGTCGTCGCCCTGGCCATGCTCCTGCCGCTCGGCTACGCGGCCTGGCTGGCGCTGGGCATGCGCGACCCGCGTCGGCTGGTCGTCGGCGTCCTGGGAGCAGCGGGACTCTGGTTCATCCTGTTCTATCCCGACATCAGCGCCCTGGCGCTGCCCAGCGGCCTGTCCCGTCTCTACCAGGTCCTGCCGCTGCCGACCTACAACTACGACTTCCAGTTCGCTACCAACACCGCCGCGGCCGTGGCGGCCCCGCTCCTGGGCGGCGAATCCCTCGCTCTGGCGGGCATGGTCGCGTTCCTGGCCGGCGCGGCGATGTACGCGACCTGGACGTGGCGGCTGGCCGCAGCCGCCGAGGCGGCGGCTGCCCGCGATGCAGCCGCCGAGGGCTCCACCGGCAACGGGCCGATGGGCTGACCGGCGGCCATCGCGGCGCCTCCGGAGCAGCCAGGGCGACGCCTCGATCGGATCGTGACCGCGAGGTAGTGCGGGCAGGCACCGGCGGGACGTACTTTCGACGGCGGTGGGCCCGACGGCCTCGCTATTGAGCCGTGTCCTGCCCCGGGCCAGACTTGCGGGCGTGGAGTCGTCTCTTCGCCGCTTGGTGCCCTTGGTCCTGGTGGCCGGCCTTCTTCTCGCGGCCGCCCCGCCCGTCACGGCGACCGACCCCTCGCTGGCCGCAGCCGAAACGACGATGGTCGGTCTGCTCAACGCCCAGCGCACGGCTGCGGGCCTCGTCCCGCTCCAGGTCGATGCGCGCCTGACGACGATCGCCCGGGCCCGCTCGACCGACATGGCGGTCAACGACTACTTCGGCCATCAGCAGCCCGATGGGCGTTACGCCTGGGATCTGATGAACGCGGCCGGGATCGTCTGGTACGGCGCGGGCGAGATCATCGGCCGGACAGCCGGCCTGACCCTGAGCGGGTCCGTGACCGCGGTTGCGCAGTCGTGGCAGGCCTCGGCCCCGCACGCCGCGATCATCAGCAGCAACACCTTCAACTACTTCGGCGTCGGGGTGGCCATCGACGCGACCGGCCGGATCATCTGGACGGGCGTCTTCATGCAGGGCCCGGATCGCA
>JBIOIE010000063.1:0-8384 GCA_044449605.1 Candidatus Limnocylindrales bacterium
AGACGTACTTCGACAGCAGCACGATCATTGTCGGCCTCATCCTTCTCGGACGCTGGCTGGAGGGCCGGGCCAAGCGCCAGACAGCCGGCGCGATCCGGGCCCTGGTCGGGCTCCAGGCCCGCACCGCGCGCCTGGTGCGCGGCGGCGCCGAAGCGGACGTGCCCATCGAGAGCGTGCGCGCCGGGGATCTCCTGCGCGTCCGGCCCGGCGAGAAGGTGCCCGTCGACGGCGTCGTTACCGAGGGCCTTTCGGCGGTCGATGAATCGATGCTCAGCGGTGAGTCGATGCCGGCCACGAAGCAGGCCGGCGACGAGGTCATCGGGGCCACCCTGAACACGACGGGCACGTTCCTGTTCCGGGCGACCCGTGTCGGCCGCGACACCGTGCTGGCCCAGATCGTGCGCATGGTCGAGGCCGCGCAGGGTTCGAAGGCGCCCATCCAGGCCCTGGCCGATCGGATCAGCGCGATCTTCGTGCCCATCGTCCTTGGCCTGGCGGCCGTGGCGTTCGCGGCCTGGTTCGCCTTCGGCCCGGAACCCCGCTTCACGCTTGCCCTCGTCGCCGCCATCACCGTCCTGATCATCGCCTGCCCGTGCGCCATGGGCCTGGCCACGCCCACCGCGATCATGGTCGGGACGGGCAGCGCGGCTCGGCTCGGCATCCTCATCCGTGGCGGTCAGGCTCTCGAGCGGGCCGGCCGGGTGACCACCGTGGTCTTCGACAAGACCGGCACCCTGACGGTCGGCAAGCCTGCCGTGGTGGACGTGGTGGCCCCCGCGGGCACCGCTGCGAACGACCTGGTCGATCTTGCGGCCGCGGCCGAGCGAGGCTCGGAGCACCCGCTGGCTGCGGCCATCCTGGCGCGGGCCGGGGCAGACGGTCGGACCCCGCTGGCCGCGAGCGACTTCGCGGCCCTGGCGGGTCTGGGCGTGGAGGCCATGGTCGCCGGGCGCGCCGTGCTCGTCGGCAGCCGGCGCCTGATGGAGGCCCACGGGGCGGATGTCGCGAACCTGCTGGCGGCCGCTGACGCGGCTGCCCGCGAGGGTCGGACGTCCGTCTTCGTGGCCGTCGACGGACATGCGGCCGGCCTGCTCGTCATCGCCGACCCCGTGAAGCCGGAGGCCGCAGAAGCGATCGCGAAGCTCCAGCGTCGGGGGCTCGAGGCGTGGCTGGTGACCGGCGACGGCCGGGCGACGGCAGAGAGCGTGGCGCGCGCCGTCGGCGTGCCGCCCGAGCGCGTGCTGGCCGAAGTGCTGCCGGGCGAGAAGGCCGAGCGCATCCGCGCACTCCAGGCCGGCGGGGCCATCGTGGCCATGGTCGGCGACGGCATCAACGACGCACCGGCGCTCGCACAGGCCGACCTCGGCGTGGCCATCGGCACCGGCTCCGACGTGGCCATCGAGGCCTCCGACGTCACCCTCATCGGCGGGGACCCGCGCCTGGTGACCGCGGCGATGGCCATCTCGCGGCGGACGATGCGCACGATCCGCCAGAACCTGAGCTGGGCCTTCGGCTACAACGTCGTGCTCATCCCTGTGGCCATGGGCGTCCTCTACCCGTTCTTCGGGCTCACCCTCAACCCGGCCCTCGCGGCGGGGGCGATGGCCATCAGCTCGGTGAGCGTCGTGCTCAACTCGTTGCGCCTGCGTGGGGCGGAGGCCAGCGCCCGTGCCTGACGCGACCGTCGGTGGCGAGTTCCGCTACGAGCTGCCGCTCGACGTCCGCTTCCGCGACACCGACGCGATGGGCCACGTCAACAACGCCGTGTACCTGACCTACTTCGAGGCGGCCCGGGCGGGCTACTACCGGGCGGTCACCGGGCGCTCGTTCACGGGCATCGACGAGGAGCCGGTGAGCATCATCCTGGCCCGCGCCAGCGTCGACTTCCGGGCCCAGGCCTACTTCGGCGAGCAGCTCCTGGTGGGCTGCCGGACGAGCTGGGTCGGCCGTTCCTCGTTCGCGCTCGCCTACCGGATCGTCGCCGCCCCCGACTCGACGCGCGGTGCCGGCCGGCTCATCGCCGAGGGCGAGACGATCCTCGTCACCTTCGATTATGCGAAGCAGCGCCCGGTCCAGATCCCGGCGGAGCTGGCGGCCCGGCTGGCCGCGTTCGAGGGGGCGCCGATCCCGCCGCGGCCCGGTCGGCCCTCGGGGGCTAGGCCGCCCAGCGCTTGAAGATCGCCACCGCGTTCTGGCCGCCGAAGCCGAAGCCGTTGACCATCGCCGTGTCGACGCGCCCCTTGCGCGCGACCAGGGGCACGTAGTCGAGGTCGCACTCGGGCAGGTCCGGGTGCTCGAGGTTGGCGGTGGGGGCGATGATCCCCTCGCGCATGGCGCCCAGGGCGGTCAGCGCGGAGATGACCCCGGCCGCGCCGAGCAGGTGGCCGACCATCGACTTGGGCGAGCTGATCGGCACCCGATGAGCGTGGTCGCCGAAGGCCGCCTTGATGGCCCGGGTCTCGGTCACGTCGTTGAGCGGCGTCGAGGTCCCGTGGGCGACGATGTAGTCGATCTCGTCGGGGGCCAGGCCGGCATCCTGGAGGGCCAGCGTCATCGCCCGTGTCGCGCCCCGGCCGGTCGGCTCGGGGGCGCTGATGTGGTACGCGTCGGCGGTCAGCGCCGCCCCCACCAGCTCGGCCTGGATGGCCGCCCCTCGGGCCACGGCGTGTTCCGCGGATTCGACCACGACGACCCCGGCCCCCTCGCCGAAGAGGAAGCCGTCGCGATCGCGATCGAATGGACGGGAGGCGTGGGTGGGATCGTCGTTGCGCTTCGAAAGGGCGCCCATGTTGCCCAGCGCGGCGAAGGCGATGGGCAGCAGGGGAGCCTCGGAGCCCCCCGCCAGGACGACGTCGACCTCGCCGCGCTGGATGAGCCGCAACGCGTCGAGGAAGGCGATGACCGAGCTGGCGCAGGCGGCGACCTGGGTGATGACGGGACCGGTGAGCCCGTACTCCATGGACAGCTGACAGGCGGCCATCGAACCGGAAAGTGCGGGGATGGCGAAGGGACTGACCTGGCCCGGGCCGCGCGTGCGCACGATGTCGGCGCCGTTGGTGACCTCCTCGATGCCCCCGCCGCCGGTGTTCATGCAGACGGCCACGCGGTCGCGCCGCTCGATGCTCCAGTCGCTGAAGTCGAGGCCCGCGTCGGCCACCGCCTCCTTGCCCGCCGCCATGGCGAAGTGGATGAACCTGCTCATCCGCCGGGCCATCTTGCGGTCCATCGCGATGGTCGGGTCGAAGTCCTTGACCTCGGCCGCGATGCGCACGTCGAAGCCGGTCGGATCGAAGGAGGTGATCGGCCCACCGCCGTTGACGCCGGCCACGAGGTTGCGCCAGAAGGTGGGCTGGTCGTTGCCGATGGGCGTGACAGCGCCGAGGCCGGTGACGACGGCGCGGCGCGACGGGTCCTGGCTGGGCACGGCGGGCGCTCCCCTCAGTGACGGTCGGACGCGATCGTATCAGGGCGGGCCAGCCGCTCGGCGGCGCGCGTCAGCCGCTCGGCGACGAGGGCCCGGCGCTCGGCGGCGCGGGCCTGGGGCATGGCCCGCCATGACGCCGGCACGAGGCTGACCCAGGCGCGCAGGAGCGCATCGCCGATGCCGGCCAGCAGCCCCCGGGCGGGGTGCCAGGCGAGCCCATAGGCGACCCGCAGGCGCGTCGGCAGCAAGGCCAGGCCCGGTGTCGCCAGGGCGTCGACGACGAGCGCCGGCAGGAACGGCACGGGCGGCCGGACGATGCGCCGCGCCAGCCGGCGGGCGGTCGGCGTGACCTGGATCGGCCCACCCGGCGCGAGCATCGCTATCCAATAGGCCTCCAGCGCCGGCCAGTCGGCCGGGCTGCGGTCGAGCGGGATGCCCAGGCGCTGGCCGACCCGCCGGGCGTCCTGCCACAGCTCCTCGCGGTCGACGTCGTCGAGCGGTCCGACCCAGCGCTCATAGGCCTCGAAGCCGGTGACGATCAGGGTCGCCTGGACCCACAGGAGCAGCTCCGGGTCCAAGGCGTGATAGGCCGGCCCGGCGACCTTGCGCGCCAGCGGGTCGGCCGCCTCGCCCCGGACACGGGCGTGGATGGTGTTGAGGCGCCGGACGGCCCGCTCGGCGGCAGGTCCGTCGCCGAAGACGAGGTCGAGCGTCGTCCGCAGCGTGCCCCGTAGCCGGCGCCAGGGGTCGGCCTCGAAGTCGCTGTGCTGGGCCACCCCCTCGGCCACGTGCGGGTGAGCGATCTGGAGCAGCAACGCGGCCTGGCCCGCGGCGAGGAGCACGGCCTCCCGGTTGACCCGCCACATCGCGCTGCCGGGACCGTAGAAGCCGAGGACCGGATCGGGCAGCGGGATGGCCGGCCTGTAAGGCCCGTGCCGGTCCGCGGGAGCGGCCAGCGCCGTCATCTCGTGCAGCCCCGGGTCGGACGGCGGCGGGCCATCACTGCGGCAGCGGCCGCTCCTCCAGGACGACGTCCCAGTGAGCCTCGAGCAGGGCGAAGCGGTGACGCTCGTCGGCCGCCAGCTGGTCGAGGTCCGCGAACAGTTCGCCGGCCAGCCCCCGCGGGGCATGCGCCGCCAGCGCCGCGAAGTCCGGGTAGGTGATCGAGACCAGGACGTCCCAGTCGGCCCGGCCGTCGCCGTGGAAGCGGGGCACATAGCGCTTCACGTCGAGGTAATGGCCGTCGGCCAGGCCGGCCTTCAGGAAGGGCCAATGGTTGCGCTCGAACAGCTCCGTGAACTCGTCGTGGTGGCCCCAGCGGGTCCTGTAGAAGTAGAGGACGGTCACCGGCCCGCTCGGGGCTCGGCCCTCGCCCTGCTCGTCCGGCATCGGCTCAATCTCCCGCGTAGCGCTTGAAGATGACCGCCCCATTGTGGCCGCCAAGGCCGATGTTGTCGGACATGGCATAGCGGATGCGCATCTCGCGCGACCCGTCGTGGACGACGTTGAGGTTGATCTCCGGATCCGGGTCGCGGTAGTTCAGCGTCGCCGGGGCGATCTGATGGTGGACGGAGAGGACCGAGAAGATGCCCTCGACGGCGCCGGCCGCGCCCATGAGGTGGCCGGTCAGCGACTTCGTGGCGCTGATGGCGACGTCCGGGGTGTGGTCCCCGAAGACGTCCCAGATGGCCTGCGCCTCGCGCAGGTCGCCGAGGGGCGTCGACGTCCCATGCGGGTTGATCAGGTCGATCTCGTCGGCGGGCACGCCGTGGCGCTCGAGGGCCATGAGCATCGCCCGGCGCACGCCGTCGCCCTTCTCGATGGGCTGGATGAGGTCCCAGGCGTCGGCCGCCGAGCCGTAGCCGACGACCTCGGCGTAGACCTTCGCCCCGCGCGCCTTGGCCAGCTCGAGGTCCTCGAGGACCAGTGCCCCGGCGCCCTCGCCGAGGACGAAGCCGTTGCGGGTCAGGTCGAACGGGCGCGAGACCGTGGAGACGTCCTCGCCCGGGCGGGGCAGGCCCATGCCCCGCATGTTCGTGAATCCGACGTGGACGATCTCATGGAGCGGCGACTCCGTGGAGCCCGTGATGGCGGCGATGAAGTCGCCTCGCCGGATGCCCTCGGCGGCCTCGCCGATGTTGTGGGTGCCCGTCGAGCAGGCCGTGACCACGCACATGTTGGGGCCCCGGATGCCGGTCTCGATGGCGATCTGGCCGGAGGCCGTGTCGGGCAGCATGTTGGCGATGAAGAAGGGGCTGACCGTGCGCGGTCCCTTGGTGTCCCAGTTCAGCTTGGCGTCCATGATCAGCTGCGGCCCGCCGCCGCCGGAGCCGTAGATGACGCCGATCTCGTCGCGGTTCGTGTCATCGATCGCGAGGCCGGAATCGGCCAGCGCCTGCTTCGCCGCGGCCACCCCGAAGACGACGTTCCGGTCGGTGCGGCGGACTTCCTTGAAGTTCATCCAGGCATTGGGGTCGAAGTCGTTGACCTCCCCAGCCGCCTGCGCCTCGTAGGGCGAGGGGTCGAAGCGGGTGATGCGCCCGAGGCCGGTGTGGCCCTCGACGAGGTTGTGCCAGGCCGTGTCGACGTCCTGCCCGATGGGGCTGATGATGCCCAGCCCGGTCACGGCGACGCGGCGGGAGTAGTCGGGGCGGCGCATGGGGCGGGGTTCCTCCTCGGAACTTCAGACCGACGCCGCGATGGCGTCGATGTCGGGCAGAGCCAGGCGGTCCGGCGCGCTGGGATCGTCGAGGGCGATGGCCTCGAGTTGGGGCACGATGCGCTTGATGAGGCCGGTCAGGACGCGGCCCGGCCCGACCTCGACGAAGGTCGTCACGCCGGCCGCGGCCATGGCCTGCACGCCGGCGACCCAGTCGACACCGGTGGTCAGGTGATCGACCAGTTCCGCGCGACAGGCCTCGCCGCTCGTCAGCGGGTGGGCGTCCGCATTGGCCAGGAGCGGCACGGTCGGGTCGTAGAAGTCCACGCCGTCCAGGACGCTGCGCATGCCCGCGGCCGCCTCGCCCATGAGCGGCGAGTGGGCCGCCACGCTGACCGGCAGGACGATGGCCCGCCTTGCGCCCAGGCTCTTTGCCGCCTCGGCGGCGACTTCGACCGCCGCGCGCTCGCCGCTCACCACGATCTGGCCGGGCGAGTTGCGGTTGGCGACCCCGAAGACGCCCTCGGCCTTGCCGGCCGCCACCAGCTCGGGCAGGCGCTCGTCGTCCAGGCCGATGATGGCCGCCATCGCCCCGTCGCGGCCGGAGGCCTGCATGCGCAGGCCGCGCTCCCGTACGAGGCGCACGCCATCGCCCAGCGAGATCACCCCGGCAGCGACGAGCGCGGAGTACTGGCCCATCGAGTGGCCGGCGCAGAAGGCGGGCGTGAGCGGCGGGCGACCGGCGGCGGCAAGGGCGGCCCCCAGCGCGCGCAGGTAGGCGATCGAGGTGGCCAGCAAGGCGGGCTGCGCGTTCTGGGTCCGGTCCAGCTCGTCGGCCGGGCCCTCGAAGGCGAGGCGCGCGATCGGCTCGCCGAGTGCCTCGTCGGCCTCCGCGAAGACAGCCGCGGCGGCGGGCCAGGCGGCCGCGAGTGCCTGGCCCATGCCGACGGCCTGGGAGCCCTGGCCGGGGAAGACGAACGCGATCCTGCCCATCCCCGGCACCATACCCCGCGGGCAGCCGTCGTCCGCGGAAACGCGTGCAATCCTGCACCGACCGGCCGGCGGCGCTAGCATGCCGGGACGATGGACGAAGCGAACCCCGGCGTCCCCGCCGCCCCCGGCGTCCCAGCCGTCGCCGCGGGCCGCGCCGCCTTCGCGACGCCGCCCAGACTGTCCGATCGGGTGGCCATGGGCAAGGCGCTCTGGCGCGACCTGGTCATCGGCTTCGCCGCCCAGCTCGGCGAGCTGAGGCTCGGCTTCACCCAGCTGGCGGCCCTCTACGCGGCGGCCGGCACGGCAACCCTCACGATCGCGGACCTGGCCGACCTGATCGGCCGTTCCAGCTCGGCCACGAGCCGGATCGTCGCCGCCCTCGAGGGCCGCGGGCTCGTGGCCCGCCATGTCGAGGTCGCCGACCGGCGCCAGCGCACGATCGAGGTCACCGCCGCCGGCCAGGCGCTGCTCGCCCTGATCGACCAGGCCCGGGCCGACCAGTTCCTGGCCGTGGTTCGCCCGCTGCCCAGTGCCGAACGCGCGATGGTCGCGATGGGCGTCGCGGCGCTCGCCAACCACGCCGTCACCCGGCGCGGCCGGCTCATCAAGGTGGCCCGGGGGTAGAGTCCGGACGATGCGGGAGCTGCCCACCGGCACGGTCACCTTCGTCTTCTCGGACATCGAGGGCTCGACGCGCCTGGAGCATCTCCTGGGCGGCGGTTACGTGGCTGTCCTGGAACGCCAGCAGCGGCTGGTGCGCGACGCGGTCGCGGCCCACGACGGCGACGAGGTCTCGACCGAGGGCGACGCATTCTTCCTCGTCTTCCGGGACCCCGCGGCAGCCCTCACGGCCTGCGTGGCCGTCCAGCGCGCGTTGGCCGCCGAGCCCTGGCCCGAAGGTGCCGCGGTCCGCATCCGGATCGGCGCTCACACCGGCCAGGGCGTCCGGGGGGCCGACAACTACGTCGGCCTCGATGTCAACCGCGCGGCCCGCATCGCCGCTGCGGCCCACGGCGGCCAGGTGCTGGTCTCGGGCAGCACGAGCACGCTCGTCGAGGGCCGGCTGCCCGAGGGCGTCAGCCTCGTCGATCTCGGCGAGCATCGTCTGAAGGACCTGGCCGAGCCGCTCCACCTGTCCCAGGTCTCCATCAGCGGGCTGCCCGCCGACTTCCCGCCGCTGCGGACGCTGACCGCCGCCAGCCACCTGCCGACCCAGCTCTCGAGCTTCGTCGGCCGCGAGACCGAGGTCGCGGCTATCCGGGCGCTCCTCGAGGCGAACCGGCTGGTGACCCTCACCGGGGCCGGCGG
>JBIOIE010000064.1:0-8036 GCA_044449605.1 Candidatus Limnocylindrales bacterium
AGGTCGGTCATCTCGGCGATGCGCCGGGTGTTGGCGAGGGCCTCGGGCAGCTCGCCGAAGAGGCGGCCCATCTCGGCCGCGCTCTTCAGGTAGAACTCGGGCGTCTCGAACTTCAGGCGGTTGGGCGTGTCGAGGTTGGAAGCCGTGCCCACGCAGAGGAGCACGTCGTGGGCCTCGGCCTGGTGCTTGTGGACGTAGTGGAGGTCGTTCGTGGCGACCAGCGGCAGGCCGACCTCCGGCGCGAAGCGGACCAGCTGCTCGGTCAGGCGTCGCTGCTCGGGCAGGCCGTGGTCCTGGACCTCCAGGAAGATGTTGCCGGGGCCGAAGATGTCGCCGTAGGCCCCCGCCAGCCGGCGAGCCGACTCCCAGTCCTCGATCTCGAGCGCCCGGGGGATCTCACCGTTGAGGCAGGCCGAGAGGCCGATGAGGCCCTCGGCATGGCCGGCGAGGTAGTCGCGGTCGATGCGCGGCTTGTAGTAGTAGCCGTCGAGGTGGGCGTCGGTGACGATCCGGCACAGGTTCCGGTAGCCGGTCCAGTCCTTGGCCAGCAGGATGAGGTGGAAGGGCTGGGCGTCGGCCTTGCCTTCGCGGTCGGTCATGGCCCGCCGGGCCACGTAGGTCTCCACGCCGATGAGCGGCTTGATGCCCCGCTTCTCGCAGGCCTGGTAGAAGGCCACGGCGCCGTAGAGGGCGCCGTGGTCGGTCAGCGCGAGGCTGTCGAAGCCGAGAGCGCTGGCCTGCGAGGCCAGATCGTCGATGCGCCCCAGGCCGTCGAGGAGGCTGAACTCCGAGTGGACGTGGAGGTGGGTGAAGTCGTTCGGCGCAAGGGTCATCGGGACGTTCATCGTAGCCCGGCTGTCCGCCGCGAGCCCGCGCCCGCCGGCCTCAATGGGGCGACGTTCCTGCCAGCTTCTCCCGCCAGAGCTGCTCGAGCGCGAGCAGGTCGGCACGCAGATCCTCGGGTGACGCCTCCGGCCCCGCGTCCAGCCGATCGAGGACCTCGAAGACGAAGGCATCCAGGCCGAACTCCCGCACGTCGGCCATCAGGCGCAGGTCAAGCGCGCTGGGCGTTTGCGTCGCCCGCGCGAACTCGATCCTGGCACGGACGGCATCGAGGTCGGTCGCCGAGGCGACGAGGACCCGTCCGCTGACCGTGTTCCGCAGCGCGTAGACGCCGGCCTGGGGTCGGCGCTGGTCGAAGCGGGCGCGCAGCTCTCTGCGGCGGTCTCTGCTGTTCATCGTCAGCGTCTCGCCGGCGCGAGCAGGCCCGCCACCACCGGCGCGATCGCATCGACCCACAGAGCGTACTGGGCGCCCGACGGATGGAGCCCGTCGGAGGCCAGCAGGCTGTCGTCACCGGCCGCGCGCAGCGAGAGGTCGTAGATGTCGACGAAGGCGATGCCCCGGGCGGTCGCCAGCTCGAGCAGGCTGGCGTTGACAGCCCGGATCGCCGCCGACTTACGGACCGGGTCGCCGTAGTCGGCGCCGGCGGGCGTGACCGTGTAGTCCGGCGTGGCCACGGTCACGATGCGATCGGCGGGCAGCCGGGCGAGCAGCGCGTCGAAGATCGTCCCCAGGTTCGCCCGGTAGCGCTCGAGGGTCACGCCCTGGACGACGTCGTTGACGCCGATGAGCAGGCTCACGAAGTCCGGACGCAGGCCGTCCAGCTGCGGCAACTGGTCGCGGATGACATCGGCGCTGGTGCGGCCGTTGAGGCCGAGGTTGGCCACCAACTCCAGCGTCGGTGGTGTCCCGCCAAGGCGATCGACGAGCTGGTTCGGCCAGCGTGCCGCCTCCGTCTCGCTGGTGCCGATGGTGTACGAGTCGCCAAGCGCCACGTAGCGCAGGGTCCCGGGCGCCGCGCTCGCCGAGGGACTCACGGCGCAGCCACCGGCCAACAGCATCGCGATCGCCGCCACGACCGCCCCTCGTCGCCTCGCCATGGCCGATCAGCCGTGCAGGGAGTCATCGGCCAGACCTTCGTCGAGGATCGGCTCCACCGACTGGGCGGCCGCGCCGGCCGCCGCGGCGCGCTCGCTGCGGGCCCGGCCCGAGCGGGCCTCGAAGGTCGTGATGAGGGCGACGCCGGCCACGATGACCGCGCCGCCCACGATCACCGACGGCGTGATCGTCTCACCCAGGATGACCGCGCCGAGCACCACCGCCACGACCGGGTTCACGTAGGCGTACGTCGCGACGCGCGAGACGGGCGCGTGCTGGAGCAGCCACGTGTAGGTCGTGAACGCGCCCAGCGAACCGAAGAAGACGAGGTACAGCAGCGCCGCGAAGGCGGCCGGCGAGTCGATCCAGGTGGCCGGCTGGAACGGCTCGCCGCGCAGGAAGCCGGCGCCGAGCATGAGCAGGCCGCCGGCCAGCATCTGCAGCGCGGTCGAGACGAACGGATCCCTGGGCAGGGCCAGCTTGGAGGAGACGAAGGTGCCCGTCGCCCAACTCGCGCTGGCGAGGACGAGGAGCGCTGCCCCGAAGGGGTCGATCGTCCCGCTGAGGCCGGAGGAGACGACGAGGACGCCGACCCCGACGAAGCCGATCGCCACCCCGACCAGCGTTCCGCGAGGGGGACGATCCCCGGTCAAGGTCCGCCAGACGGCCACCCAGAGTGGGGTCGAGGCGATGATGAGGGCCGCCAGCGCCGAGGGCACGGTCCGTTCCGCCAGCACCACCAGGCCGTTGCCGAAGACCAGCAGCAGGGCGCCGACGGTGATCGCACCGAGGAGCTGCCGCCGCTCCACCCGAAACCCGCTGGGTCCCGAGCGGACGAGGAGCACGGCCGCCAGGATGACGCCCGCGACGGTGAACCGGAGGCCCGCGCTGAGGAGCGGCGGCAGGTCGTGGACGACGACGCGGATGCCCAGGTACGTGGAACCCCAGACGACGTAGATGACGAGCAGGGCCAGCCAGACCCGGATCTCGTCGGCGCGGCGCTGGGCGGGACCGGCGCCGCGCTGGGCCGGACCGGCGCCGGCGCCGCTCACGGGAAGGCCGCCAGGGCGTCCCGGACGAGGCCCAGGAAGCGCTCCCGGTCGATGCCGACGCCCACGTCGGCGTTGGGCGTCCGGCCGCTCAGGCCGTGCTCGTCGACGACGGTCCGACCGCGGGTGAAGCGGCCCTGGGTCTCGATGTCGACCCGGTAGCGCTCCGTGCGCACGATGCCGAGGCCGAGGGCGTGCGCGACCGCGACCGCATCGTGGATGGGCGAGCCGTCCCAGCCGTAGCGCTCGCGGTGGAAGCGGGCGAAGAAACGGAACAGGTCGGCGAAGACGCGTCCGGTCCGCGTCCCCAGCGTCGCCCAGGCGTCCGACTCGGCGACCGTCACGCGGGCCTGGTGGGTGACGTCGAGGCCCATCATCGCCAGGGGCAGCCCGGACTCGAAGACCTCCGCGGCCGCCTCGGGGTCGACCCAGATGTTGAACTCGGCCGAGGCGGTGGCGTTGCCCTCGCCGATCGCGCCGCCCATCAGGCTGATCGCCGCGATGCGCGGCCGCAGCTCGGGGTGAGCGCGGAGCAGGAGGGCGATGTTCGTGAGCGGTCCGGTCGGCACGAGCGTGACCGGCGCCGGGGACCCGGAGATCAGGCGGGCCATGAGGGCCACGGCGCCATCGGGCACAGGCTGGGCGGCGGGCTCGGGCAGGTCCGCCCCGTCCAGGCCGCTTTCACCGTGTACCCCGGGGGCCACGTGGAGCGACCCCTCGAGCGGGCCGGCCGCGCCTATCGCCACGGGCACGTCGGTCCGGCCGGCCAGGGTCAGTACCGCCAGCGCATTGCGCGTCGTCCGCTGCAGGTCGGCGTTGCCGCCGACGGTCGTCACGCCCAGCACGCGCACCTCCGGCCGGGCCAGGGCGAGAAGCATGGCCAAGGCATCGTCATGGCCGGGATCGCAGTCGAGGATGATCGGTCGCGGCCCTGCCTTCTGGGGAGCGCTGCCCGTCGGGTCTGCCCGGCTCATTCCTTGTCGTACGGGCGACCGTCGGCGGCGGGCGCTCGGACGCGGCCGACGAGGCCGGCCACGACGACGATCGTGACCACGTAGGGGGCCATCTGCAGGAATTCCGAGGGCAGTGGGATGTTGAGGATCGAGAGGCGCGCCTGGACAGCATCCGCGAATCCGAAGACGAGGCTGGCCAGGAACGCCCCGATGGGCGTCCAGCCGCCGAAGATCATCGCCGCCAGGCCGATGAAGCCGCGCCCTGCGGTCATGTCGTGGATGAAGCTGCCGGTCGAGCCGAGCGTGAAGTAGGCACCCCCGAACCCGGCCACGATGCCGCCCAGGATGACGTTGCGATAGCGCGTGAGGGTCACGTTGATGCCCACCGTGTCGGCCGCCCGGGGATGCTCGCCGACGGCCCGGACCCGAAGACCCCAGCGTGTGTAGAACAACCCGTAGTGGATGAGCCCGATGAGCACGAAGAGGGCATACAGGAAGATGTTCCCGGTGAAGAACATCGGCCCGAGGATGGGGATGTCGGACAGGATCGGGATGGCGATCTGGGGGAAGCGTTCGGGCGCGTTCAGCTCCTGGTGGACCTGCAGGACGCGGGAATAAAGGAACGAGGTCATCCCGGCGGCGAAGATGTTGATGACGGTGCCGGCCACGATCTGATCCATCCGGTAGCGGATGGTCAGGACGGCCAGCAGCGAGGCCAGCGCAGCGCCGACGACGCCGGCCATGATCGCCCCCAGGACGATGCTGTTGGCCGCCGTGCCGACCACTGCGCCGGTGAAGGCGCCCGCCAGGAGCATGCCTTCGATGGCGATGTTGACGACGCCGGAGCGTTCGCAGAGCAGACCCGACAGGGCCCCGAAGGTGATCGGCAGCCCCTTGATCACGGTGAGCTCCAGGATGCCGATGAGGCTCATCGACTTGTCCGTGGCAGCCCAGGTCAGGAAGCCGAAGATGAAGAGGGTCACGACGAGGCCAAGGACGACCACCCAGCGCGACCCGAAGCCCCGGATCAGCTGGATGGCGCCCAGGAACGCGCACACGGCGGCGATGACGTACAAGGTGAGTACCGACGGAACGACGAGGTTGGGGATGTCCAGCCCGGTCTTGGAGCCGGCCGGCTTGAGCACGAAGGTGCTGGTCGCGTCAGGGGCGATGCCCGACGCCAGGACGAAGGCCGCCAGCAGCGCCAGGAACAGGTAGAAGATCCCGAAGATGCGCTGACGGCGGAGCAGGGCGCGGTCGATGACGACAGACGGCCTCTCGTCTGGGGCAGCCGACGCGCTCATGCGCCCCAGCCCTTGCTGAAGACCTCGGCTCCGGTCGCCTCCGGGACACGGATCCGGTAGATGCCGCGGACCAGGGCCGGGGCGGCCACGAACATGATCACCAGCGCCTGGATGACCACGACCAGATCGATGGGGATGCCGGTATCGGACTGCATCGGCGTGGAGCCCGCCCGAAGGGCGCCGAAGAGCAAGGCGGCAAGGATCACGCCTCGCGGCCGGGACTTGGCCATGAGCGCGATGGCGATGCCGTCGAACCCATACCCAGGCGAGATGCCGGAGGTGAGCGAGCGGGTGACGCCGAGCACGACGCTCGTGCCCGCCAGGCCGGCCAGCCCGCCGCTGATCATCATCGCCAGGACCGTCGTCCCGGCGATGCTCATGCCCGCGTAGCGGGCGGCGGTCGGGTTGAAGCCGACCGCCCGGAACTCGAAGCCGCGCGTCGTCTTGAAGAGGATCCAGGAGACGATGAGGGCGGCTACGAGCGCGAAGACGATGCCCCAGTTGACGCGCAGGCCCTCGACCAGGGTCGGGTACCAGGAGCTCTCGAGGGTCACCTTCGAGATCGGGTCGCTGCGGCCCGCGCGCTGGTAGCCGGGGCTGTTGAGCAGGAAGTCGATGAGCCGGTAGGCCGTGTAGTTGAGCATGATCGTGACGATGACTTCGTGGGCCCCGGTGCGCGCTTTGAGGATGCCCGGGATGAAGCCCCAGGCTGCCCCGCCGGCGAAGCCCGCCGCCATGGCCAGGGGCAGGTGGATGAACCAGGGCACGCCCGTCACCGCGAAGCCGACGAAGGTCGCGGCAGCAGCGCCCACGAAGAGCTGACCCTCGGCCCCGATGTTGAAAAGGCCGGAGCGGAAGCCGAGCGCCACGGCCAGGCCGGTGAAGATCAGCGGGGTTGCCTCGAGGAGCGTCTCGCTGAGGGGCCTGAAGGCCGCCACGATGTGGGCCGAGTCGGCCGAGCGGAAGGCTGCGGCGTAGGCCTCGGGGCTGCCCAGCGCGCCGGTGATCAACGCGCCATAGGCGTTGGCCACGCTCTTCAGGGCGTCCCCGAGGGCGCCCGCCGGATCGGCTCCGAGGCGGGCCAGGAAGGTCAGGTCGGAGAACACGATGACGAACGCGCCGATGACCATGGCGCTGAAGACGGCCAGCACCGGCACGACGAGGGCGCGCGCCAACCCGCGGACCCGCGACTCGGCGGCCGGCGATGGCGTGGCCGGCCCCGGACCGGTCACGGGCGCTTGGGAAGCCGTGGCGTCGGCCGGACCGGGTCCGCTCATGCGGCGGGTCCTCCCGGTCCAGCCGCGGCGGCCATCGCCTCCTCGACCGACGAACCACCCATCAACAGGCCCAACAGCTCCGGTGTGGCCCGTTCCGGATCGACGATGTCGACGATGCGGCCCTGGTACATCACCGCGATGCGGTCCGCCAGAGCCAGCACCTCGTCCAACTCCGTCGAGACGATGAGCACGGCGGCGCCCTCGTCGCGCTTGGCGACGAGGCGGCGATGGATGTATTCGATCGAGCCCACGTCGAGGCCGCGGGTCGGCTGGGCGGCGACCAGCAGGCGCACCGGTCGGGAGAACTCGCGAGCCACGATGACCTTCTGCTGGTTGCCACCGGAGAGGTCGGCGATGTCGCTGAAGATCGAGGAGGTGCGGACGTCGAAGGCGCTGACCAGCTCGGATGCCGACCGCTCGATGGCCTCGAGGTCGAGATTGAGGCCCCTGGCGAAGGGAGCCCGGTAGTAGCTGTTGAGGACGAGGTTCTCGGCGACCGAGAAGCCGGGCACGCAGCCGTCCTCGAGGCGGTCCTCGGGGACGTGCGCAACGCCGGCCTCGTAGAAGACACGCGGCTCCTCGCGGAGCGCGGCGCCGGCGACACGGACGGTGCCTGCCACGGGCTGGCGCAGCCCCGTCACGGCGTCGACGAGTTCCGTCTGGCCGTTGCCCTGGACGCCGGCGACGACGACGATCTCGCCAGCCCGCACGTCGAGGTCGACCCCGTCGACGGCGAGGTGGCCGCGGTCGTCACGGACCTTCAGGCCGCGCACCTCCAGGATGGTCTCGCCCGGTTTGGCCGGGCCCTTCTCGACGACCAGCTCCACCGGCCGGCCGACCATCATCGAGGCCAGGCTCTGGCGGGTCGCCTCGGCCGGCGTCGTGGAGCCGGCCACCCGGCCGCGCCGGAGGACGGTTATCCGGTCGGCGATCTCCAGCACCTCGTTGAGCTTGTGGGTGATGAAGACGATCGAGGTCCCGCTCGCCTTCAGCGAGCGCATGATCGCGAAGAGCTCCTCGTCCTCCTGGGGCGTCAGCACGGCCGTGGGCTCGTCGAGGATGAGCAGGTCGGAACGCCGGTAGAGCGTCTTGATGATCTCGACGCGCTGGCGGACGCCGACGGGCAGGTCCTCGACCGTCGCGTCGGGGTCGACCTTGAGGTTGTGCCGTTCCGACAACTCGATGATGCGCCGGCGGGCGGCCCCCTCGTCGAGCTGACCGAAGGGCCCGCGCACGGACTCGACACCCAGCATCACGTTCTCGGTGACCGTGAAGACGGGCACGAGCATGAAGTGCTGGTGGACCATGCCGATGCCGGCGGCGATGGCATCGCCCGGGTCGCGGAAGGTGACTGGCCTGTCGTTGATGCGGATCTCGCCCTCGTCGGCCTGGTAGAGGCCGTAGAGGACGTTCATCAGGGTGGTCTTGCCGGCGCCGTTCTCGCCGAGGAGGGCGTGGATCTCGCCCGGCTCGACGACAAGGTCGACGCCCTGATTGGCGACCACGCCGGGG
>JBIOIE010000065.1:0-8000 GCA_044449605.1 Candidatus Limnocylindrales bacterium
AGCTACATGTTCGTGACCGGTCCCGACGTGGTGAAGACCGTGACCCACGAGGAGGTCGATCGCGAGGCGCTCGGTGGTGCGTCAGTGCACACGACGGTGAGCGGCGTCGCGCACCTGGCGGCTCCGGACGAAGCCGAGGCCCTCTCCTTGGCGCGGCGCATCCTGGCCTACTTGCCCCAGAACAACCTCGAGGATCCGCCCCGCGTCACATCCAGCGATCCGATCGACCGGCGCGATACCGCGCTCGACCGCGTTATCCCCGACCTGCCGACGCAGCCCTACGACATGCACGACGTGATCCGGCCGATCGTCGACGACGGGGCGTTCCTCGAGCTGCAGCCGGGTTGGGCGGCGAACATCATCGTGGGCTGGGCGCGCCTGGGCGGACGGAGCGTCGGCATCGTGGCCCAGCAACCGTCCGTACTGGCCGGGGCGCTGGACATCGACGCGTCCGACAAGGGCGCCCGCTTCGTGCGCCTGTGCGACGCCTTCAACGTCCCGCTGCTGACGTTCGTCGACGTGCCCGGATTCCTGCCCGGCGTCGCGCAGGAGCACGGCGGCATCATCCGCCACGGTGCGAAGCTGCTCTACGCCTATGCCGAGGCCACGGTTCCCAAGGTCGCGATCATCACCCGCAAAGCGTACGGCGGCGCCTACGACGTCATGAGCAGCAAGCACATCCGGGGCGACATGAACTTCGCTTGGCCGAGCGCGGAGATCGCGGTGATGGGCGTGGACGGCGCCGTCAGCATCATCTTCCGGGATGAGATCGCGGCGGCGGCCGACCCGGTCGCCGAGCACCGCCGCCTGACCGCGGAATACACGGCGCAGTTCGCGCACCCCTATATCGCAGCTGCCCGCGGCTACGTCGACGACGTCATCGAACCGAGCGAGACCCGGCCCCGGGTCATCCGCGCCTTCGAGATGCTGGCCACCAAGCGCGACCGCAATCCCGCCAAGAAGCACGGCAACATCCCGCTCTGAGGAGAGCGTCTTTGCGCAAAGACGGCCGGCCGTTCCGGCGCGTGTTGATCGCCAACCGTGGCGAGATCGCCCTGCGCGTCATCCGCGCCTGTCGTGAAGCAGGCGTCGAGACGGTGGCCGTCTACAGCGACGCCGACGTGGCCGCCCGGCATGTCCGCGCGGCTGACGTCGCCGTCCGTATCGGGCCGGCCCCCGCGGCGCAGAGCTACCTCGTCGTCGAGGAGATCGTCGAGGCCGCGCGCCAGAGTGGCGCCGAAGCGATCCATCCCGGCTACGGCTTCCTCTCCGAACGGCCCGCCCTGGCGGAGGCCTGCGCCGCGGCCGGCATCGTCTTCATCGGACCCGCGCCGGCGACGATGATCGGCCTTGGCGACAAGCTCAACGCCCGGCGCGCCGCCGCCGCCGCCGGCGTGCCCGTCGTGCCCGGGACCCTCGAGCCGGTCGACCTCGACCGTGCCGAGGCCGTCGACGCGGCCGTGGCCGAGGCGGATCGGCTCGGTTGGCCGGTGATGGTCAAGGCCGCGGCCGGGGGAGGGGGACGGGGCATGCGTCTCGTCGAGCGAGCCGCGGACCTGCCCGCAGCGCTCATCGCGGGGGCGCACGAGGCGCTGGCCGCGTTCGGCGATGGAAGCGTCTACCTCGAACACCGGGTCGATGGCGCGAGGCACATCGAGGTCCAGCTCCTCGGCGACGTCCGGGGCACCGTCGTGGCCCTCGGTGAGCGCGACTGCTCGGTCCAGCGCCGCCACCAGAAGCTCGTGGAGGAGACGCCTGCGCCGGGCCTCGATGCCGAGCGCCGCCGGGCCCTCCACGCCCACGGAGTGGCTGTCGCCAAGGCCGTCGGGCTGGTCAACGCGGCCACCGCCGAGTTCCTCGTCGGCCGGGACGGGACGGCCTGGTTCCTCGAGGTCAACGCCCGACTCCAGGTCGAGCACGGGGTCACCGAGCTGGTGACCGGGCTCGACCTCGTTCGCGAGCAGCTCTGGATCGCCGCGGGAGCGCCGCTCTCCGAGGCGGTCCTGGCCGCGGCGGGGCGTGCCGCCGAACCGGACCGGCACGCCATCGAGGTGCGCATCAGCGCCGAGGATCCCAGCCGCGACTTCGCGCCGGTGCCGGGCACGATCGGGCGCTGGCGGACGCCGGCGGGTCCGGGTGTGCGCGTCGATGACTGGGTCGAGGACGGCACCCGCATCGGCAGCGACTACGACCCGCTCCTGGCCAAGCTGCTCGTGGTCGCCGCGGACCGGCCGGCCGCCCTGGCCCGCCTCCGCAGGGCGCTCGGCGAGCTCGAGGTGACGGGCGTCCAGACGACCCTGCCCTTCGACCTCTGGCTCGCTGCGGAGCCTCACTTCCTCGCGGGCGAGCTGGCCACCGACTTCGTGGCCCGCCACTGGGACGCGGCCCCGGTGCGCGCGGCGGCTGCGGAGCGGGCGGCCCAGCTGGCCGTCGACGCCGCCACTGGCCAGATGAACGGCGCCGGGGCCGCCCTCGCCGTCGCCGGCGACCACGACGGCAGCCGGGGCGGAGCCGGCGGTGGCTGGTCGGCGGCAGGCCGGCGGGAGGCGCTCGAACGATGGCCCAGGTGACTGCGGCAGGCGCGGCAGATGCTGCAGGCGCCGCAAGCGCGGATGATCGGCCGGCCCTCGTCCGGGCCGTCGTCGATGGCCCGGAACCGTTGATCCGGGACCTCGCTCCAGATCCCGGATCGGCCCCCGGGCGGGGCGAGCTCGTCGTGCCGTTCCAGCCGGGCGCCCGGGATTCCGGCGGGCCGGTCCGTCGGGAGGTCGTCGTGGCCGGCTGGCGCTTCCTCGTGAGCGTGGAGCCGGCCGCCAGGGCGGAGCTGCGAGAGCGTGCCGGCCAGATCGGCGGCGGCCATGCCCACGCCATCCGCCAAGTCGTCCATGCCCAGATCCCGGGCCGCGTCGTCGCGGTCGCCGTCGCCGTCGGCGACGCGGTCGAGCCGGGCCAGCGCCTGCTTTCGATCGAGGCCATGAAGATGGAGAACGCGATCCTCGCACCGCGGGCCGGTACGATCGAGCGGGTCGGCGTGGCCGCCGGCCAGAACGTCGAGTTGGGAGACGAGCTGGTGGTGCTGGCGTGACCGAGGGCGAGGGGCACGATCCGGGCCGGGAGCGCTGGCGAGCCTCCACCCGGGCCCGAGCGCTGGCCGAGCAGGCCGAGCGCCAGGCCGCGTTCCGGACCTCCAGCGACATCGAGATCCGCGACCTCTACACGCCGGCCGACGTGGCCGGACTGGACGAGGAGCGCGACCTCGGGCGACCGGGCGAGTTCCCCTTCACCCGCGGTGTCCAGGCCACGATGTACCGGGGCCGCCTCTGGACGATGCGCCAGTACGCCGGCTTCGCCACTGCGGCCGAGACGAACCGGCGCTTCCGCTACCTGCTCGAGCGGGGCCAGACCGGCCTCTCGGTGGCCTTCGACCTGCCCACCCAGATGGGCTACGACTCGGACGCCACCTGGGCGGCGGGCGAGGTGGGCCGGGTCGGTGTGCCCATCAGCTCGCTGGCCGACATGGAGACGTTGCTCGACGGACTGCCCCTCGGTGAGGTCGGGCTGTCGATGACCATCAACGCCACCGCCGCGATCCTGCTCGCCTTCGCGGTCGTCGCCGCCGAGAAGCGGGACATCCCCCGGGCTCGGCTGGCGGGCACGCTCCAGAACGACCTGCTCAAGGAGTACATCGCCCGGGGCACCTGGATCTACCCGACCCGCGCCTCGATGCGCCTGGTCACCGACATCTTCGAGTTCTGCTCCCGCGAGATGCCCCGCTGGAACACGATTTCGATCTCGGGCTACCACATGCGTGAGGCGGGCGCGACGGCCGCCCAGGAGCTGGCCTTCACGCTCGCTGACGGCATCGCCTACGTCGAGGCGGCCATCGCCCGGGGCCTCGACGTCGACGCCTTCGCCGGCCGCCTGAGCTTCTTCTTCGCGGCCTGGAGCGAGCTCTTCGAGGAGGTGGCCAAGTTCCGGGCCGCGCGCCGGATGTGGGCCCGGATCATGCGCGACCGCTTCGGCGCCCGCGACCCTCGCTCGATGACCTGCCGCTTCCACGTCCAGACGGCGGGCTCGAGCCTGACCGCCCAGTCGATCGACAACAACGTCGTGCGCACGACCGTCCAGGCCCTCTCGGCGGTGCTCGGCGGAGCCCAGAGCCTCCACACCAACTCGCGTGACGAGGCCCTGGCCCTGCCCACCGAGGAGGCCGCCCGGCTGGCCCTCCGGACCCAGCAGATCCTGGCCCACGAGGCGGGCGTGACCGAGACGCCCGACCCCCTCGCGGGGAGCTACTACGTGGAGACGCTGACCGACGAGCTGGAAATGGCCGCCAGGGGCTACCTGGCCGAGATCGAGGCGCTCGGCGGGACGCTCGCCGCCATCGAGGCCGGCTATCAGCAGCGCCAGATCCAGGAGGCCGCCTACGCCGTCCAGCGGCGCATCGAGGCCGGCGAGCAGATCGTCGTCGGGGTCAACCGCTTCGTCGACGACCCGGCTCCCTCTCCGCCACTCCAGCGCATCGACCCGGCCGGCGAGGTCGAGCAGGTCGAACGCCTCCGCCGGGCCCGCGCCGAGCGGGATCCCGCCGCCTGGGCCGAGGCGATGAAGCGCCTGGAGGCGGCCGCCCGGAGCACCGAGAACCTCATGCCCGGCATCATCGCGGCCGTCCGGGCCGGGGCGACCCTGGGCGAGATCAGCGATCGCCTACGCGTCGCCTGGGGCGAGCATCGCGAGCTGATCACGGTCTGAGGCTGTGCGGCCGGGCCTCGACCGGCCGGACGGCTCCGCGTTGTGCGAGGATGGGGCCATGCCGGGACGAACGGTCGCCCAGATCAGGGCCGAGCATCGCCTCGGGCGCATCGATCACATCGCCCTCGTCGTGCGCGACCTGGACGAGGCACTCGGTTTCTGGCGTGACGTCCTGGGGCTGCCCGTGACGGGCACCCAGGCCGTGCCCGACGACCACGTGCGCATCGCCTTCCTGCCTATCGGCGAATCGAAGCTCGAGCTGCTCGAGCCGACCGACCAGGGCACCGGCGTGGCCCGCTTCCTGGCCTCGCGAGGGGAGGGCTTCCACCACGTCTGCTTCGAGGTGCCCCATCTGGCGGGCACGCTCACGCGCCTGGCCATCGAGGGCGTCGAGCTGATCGACAGCACGCCCCGGCGGGGCGCCGAGGGTCCCGTCGCGTTCCTCCACCCGCGCTCGTGCCACGGGCTCCTGGTGGAGCTCATCGAGGCCCCCGGCGGGGAGGCCTGGGCGGCGCTGGGCTACTGAGGACGAACGCCGGCCTCGAGGAGCAGACGGGGGATATCGGTCGGCGAGTCGGCGACCCGGATGCCGGCCGCCTCGAGGGCCGCCACCTTGCCCGCAGCGGTGCCCATGCCGCCCGAGACGATCGCCCCGGCGTGGCCCATGCGCTTGCCCTCCGGAGCGGTCCGTCCGGCGATGAAGGCGACCATCTGGCGTCCCTTCAGGTGCTCCGCCGCGAAGGCCGCCGCGGCCTCCTCCTCGCTCCCGCCGATCTCGCCGATGAGCACGATCGCAGTCGTCTCCGGGTCGTCCCGGAAGAGGGCCAGCACGTCGCTGAAGGTGAGGCCGTGGATGGGGTCGCCCCCGATGCCGACGCAGGTCGACTGCCCGAGGCCGGCGTCGGTGAGGGCCTGGACGACTTCGTAGGTCAGGGTGCCCGAGCGGGACACGAGGCCGACCGGCCCCGGCCGGTGGATCGAGGCCGGGATGATGCCCACCTTGGCCCGGCCGACGGAGGTCACGCCCGGGCAGTTGGGTCCGATGAGGCGCGCCCCCGCCGCCTCGACGACGGGCACGACCTTGAGCATGTCGAGGGCGGGGATGCCCTCCGTGATGCAGCAGATCGTGGCGATGCCGGCGTCGACGGCCTCGTAGATCGCGTCCGGTGCGCCGGGGGCGGGCACGTAGATGACGCTGGTGTTGGCGCCGGTCGCCGCGACCGCGGCGCGGATCGTGTCGAAGACGGGGACGCTGCCGTCGAGGGCCCGCTGGCCGCCCTTGCCGGGGCTCGTCCCGGCCACGACCTGGGTGCCATAGGCCTGCATCTGGCGGGCGTGGAACTCGCCCTCGCGGCCGGTGATGCCCTGGACGAGCAGGCGCGTCGAGGTGTCGACGAGGATGCTCATCGGGCAGCCCCCGGATCCGCCGCCGCGACGGCCTTGGCGGCCGCGTCGTCGAGGCTGGTGGCCGTCTCGAAGTGAGCCGCCTGGAGGATGGCCGCTGCCTCCTCCGCGTTCGTGCCCACGATGCGCACGATCATGGGCACGTCCCGCACCTGGCCCGCCCGCGCCTCGACGAGGCCATGGGCGACCTCGTCGCCGCGGGTGATGCCGCCGAAGATGTTGACCATGATGGCCCGCACGTTGGGGTCCTCGAGGATCAGGCGCATGGCCGTGGCCACCTTGTCCGAGCGCGCCCCGCCGCCGATGTCCAGGAAGTTCGCGGGAGCCCCGCCGGCGAGCTTGATGAGGTCCATCGTGGTCATCGCCAGGCCGGCCCCATTGACCATGCAGCCGATGCTGCCCTCGAGCTTGATGAAGCTGAGGCCCTCGGCCCGGGCCTCGACGTCGATGGGGTCCTCCTCGTCGAGGTCGCGCAGGGCCTCCAGGTCGGGGTGGCGGTGGAGGGCCGAGTCGTCGAGGTTCATCTTGGCGTCGAGGCACTGGAGTACCTCCGCCGTGGCGGCCGGCGGGCCGGTGCGCACGATGGCCAGGGGGTTGACCTCGACGAGGTCGGCGTCGGTGGTCAGCATCACCGAGACCAGCCCGCGGGCGATGGCGGCGGCCGCCTTGACATGCGCCCCCAGCCCGAGGGCAAAGGCCATCCGGCGGGCCTGGTGATCGAACAGCCCGAGGTGCGGGTGGGCGGCGATGCGGACGATGGCCGCCGGGTCCGTCCGGGCCACGGTCTCGATGTCGACGCCGCCCGCCGCCGAGCCCATCAGCACGATGCGCCGGGTGGCCCGGTCGAGGACCGCCCCGAGGTAGAACTCGGCAACGATGTCGGCCCCGGGCGCAACCAGCACGCGGCGCACCGTGATGCCCTTGAGGTCCATGCCCAGGAGGGCCCGCCCGGCGGCCTCGGCCTCGTCCGCGCTGGCCGCCAGCTTCACCCCGCCGGCCTTGCCCCGGCCGCCGACCAGGACCTGGGCCTTGATGACGACCCGCTCGGCTCCCGCCGAGAGGTAACGGGCCGCGGCCGCCCGCACCCCGGCGATGTCGTCGGCCACCGTCCAGTCCGGGACGGGCAGGCCGGCCTCCCGGAGCAGCCTCCGGGCGTGGAACTCCTGGAGCTTCACGGGTCCTCCGCGATCGTCGATGTTGTGCCCAGCATAGCGTGCCGGGCCGGCGCCGTCGGGAACCGATTCGCGCTAGGATGCAGGAGCCCGGAGCGCCAGCCCAAGAGCGCCGCATCTTCGTCCCGGATCCGAGAAACCAGGCCGATCGCCAGACCGGAGGTGGCATGCTGCTCCGCTACCGCGGACGCGAGGGGATGCTGGCCTGGGCATTCCACCGCATCAGCGGCGTGGCCATCTGGGCGTTCGTGGTCCTCCACGTCATCGACATCTACCTCGTCGGTGGCGACCCGGCGGCCTACAACACGATCCTCCAGGTCTATGCCAGCGTGCCCGGCCGGATCGCGGAGATGCTGCTCGGCGCCGCGCTGCTCTACCACGCTCTCAACGGGCTGCGCATCATCCTCATGGACCTCTGGCCGGCCATGACCCGCTACCACCGCCAGCTGTGGTACGGCTCGTGGGTCCTCTTCGCGGCCGTCGGCCTGCCGGTGGCCTACGAGATCATGGCCCCCGTCTTCGGCTGGGCGCAGTTCTTCCGATGAGCCTCTACTCCCGCTCCGGCCGGCCGCGACCCTCGGGCAACCGCCGCGAGCTGATCTTCTGGTACCTCATGCGGGTCACCGGGCTGGCCCTCTTCGTCATCGCCCTGGCCCACTTCCTCATCCTCCA
>JBIOIE010000066.1:0-7846 GCA_044449605.1 Candidatus Limnocylindrales bacterium
GTGCGCTTGAGGAAGATCTCGTTCTCGTTGATGAGCATCATGCTGTCGTTGATGCGGTCGAGGGCGTGGCCCATCCAGTCGCCCAGGCGGCTCATGAACTCGTGGTTGAGGTCCCCGTTGACGCCGCCGATGCGCATGTAGTTGAAGAGCAGGCGCTGGCCGGTCAGGGCGGCCAGCATCTCGACGATCTCGTCGCGCTCGATGAACCCATAGAGGATCGGCGTGATGCCGCCCAGGTCGAGGGCCAGCCAGCCCATGAACAGGGCGTGGCTGGCGATCCGGTTCAGCTCGCAGACCAGGACCCGGATGTACTCGGCGCGCCGGGGCACGGTCACGTCGAGGAGCTTCTCGGCGGCCGCGACGGGCACCAGCTCGCTGAACATCGAGGCGACGTACTCGAGCGGGTCGCAGTGGCTGACGATCATGTGCCAGTCGCTGTTCTCGCAGATCTTCTCGACGCCCCGGTGGAGGTAGCCCAGGACCGGGTCGAGGTCGACGATCCGCTCGCCGTCGATCTTGAGGACTACCCGCAGCACCCCGTGCGTGGCCGGATGCTGGGGGCCGACGTTGATGAGCATCTCGCCGTCGCCCAGGCTGTAGAACTCGGCCTCCCGCTCGGTGCTCGGGGGGTAGGGCGGGACGGCGTCGTAGATCGTCGCCGGGGTCTCGACGAAGACCTCCGGATCGTCGAGTGAACGGACCCGGGTGCGCGGTCGGTCGGTCATGCGCTCACCCGGCCACCGCCCGCCGGCGCGTGGCCGGCGCTTCCACGGGCGCAGCCGCCCGCTCCATGTGGCGCACGCCCTGGCCCGGCGAGCGTGAGGCGTCGTCGGGCAGCAGGAAGTCCTTGCGCAGGGGGTAGCTCTTGTAGTCGGGCGGCATGTAGATGCGGCGCAGGTCGCGGTTGCCCTCGAAGACGATGCCGAACATGTCGTAGGCCTCGCGCTCGGCCCATTCGGCGCCCTTCCAGAGGAAGGTGATCGAGGGCGCCCGCGGGTCCTCCCGGTCGAGGCCGTCGGCGATGACGCGCAGCCAATCCGGGGTCGCGTCCGACCAGAGGTGGTAGACGACCTGCATGACCGTGCCCGTGTCGACGCCACACAGGTCGGCCAGGAGGCGGAAGCGAAGCGTCTCGTCGTCGTGCAGGGTGCGCATCACGGCCGCCACGTCGGCGGGTGCGACCCGGATCTCGGTCGTGTCCTGGCGCTGCCGGACGGGCCCCTGGAGCTGCTCGCCCAGGGTCGTCTCGAGGCGGCGCTTCAGCGCGGTATCGATGGTGGGGTTCCCTCTCGAGGGCTCAGACGCCGTCCGGCACCGACGGTCCCACCCGCCGTTCGGGCCACTGGCCGCGCCGGTCCATGATCAGCTGCTGGAGCTTGAGCAGGCCGTAGATGAGGCCCTCGGGACGCGGCGGGCAACCGGGCACGTAGACGTCCACGGGCATCACCCGGTCGATGCCCTGGACCGTGGCGTAGGAACGCTTGTAGCGGCCGCCGGAGCAGGTGCAGTCGCCCATCGCCACGCACCACTTCGGCTCGGGCATCTGCTCCCAGAGACGGATGAGCGGGCCGGCCATCTTCGTGGTCAGCGTGCCGGCGACGATGAGCACGTCGGCCTGGCGCGGGCTGGCCCGGAAGGGGAACATCCCGAAGCGATCCATGTCGTTGCGGGAGGTCGCCGCGGACATCATCTCCATGGCGCAGCAGGCCAGGCCCGAGAGCAGCGGCCAGAGGCTGTTGGCGCGGATGAGATCGAGCACGTAGTCGGCCTTGGTGGGGATGACCTCGAGGGCGCCCGACCAGCGTGCATTGTCGCTCTGGTCGCCGGTCGCCGCCCACTCGCGCAAGTGGGTGATGGTCGGCGGCTGGCCGCCCTGGTAGGCGGTCGGGTCGGCCGGTCGCCAGAGGCTGTTGGGCACGACGATCGGCTCGGCCACATCCCGGGGGCCCGTCGTCGTGAGCGCCCCGCCGGTCTTCACTTCCACGTCAGCACGCCTTTGCGCCAGGCGTAGCCGAGCCCGACGAGGAGCACGGCCACGAAGGCGACCATGCTCAGGAAGCCGGCCACGAGGACGTCGCTGAAGACCAGCGCCCAGAGGTAGATGAAGATGACCTCGATGTCGAAGGCCACGAAGAGCAGGGCGTAGATGTAGAAGCTGAGGCCGAAACGGCCCCAGGTGTCACCGAAGGTGTCGATGCCCGACTCGTAGGGCAGGCCCTTGTGCCGGTCGCCGCGGTTGCGGTGGGTGATCAGCCAGGCCACGCCGATGGTGAGGAATACGAAGCCGATCCCCGCGACGGTGAAGCCGAGCACATACCAGAGTCCGGTCACGTGGTCCTCATGCGGCGTTGCAGGGCGACCAAGGTGTCAGGCGGCGATCGGGACGCATCTGGGCAGGGACGCTCGCAGGCCTCCGAATCAGTGCCGCCATTCTAGCGTGCGCGTCTGGAGGCAGGTGGTGGCGGGGCGGCCCATCGACGCCGGCGAGAGGCCGGCGTACCCTGCCCAAGGTGGACCTGGACATCCGCTACGCGCGCAACGGCGACATCAACATCGCCTATGCGGTCCTGGGCAAGGGGCCGCGCGACCTCGTCTTCGTGCAGGGCACGTTCACGAACCTCCTCGTGGACTGGGAAGGCGACCGGCGCTACCGCCGCTTCTGCGAGAAGCTGGCCGAGTTCAGGCGCGTGATCCTCTTCGACACGCGCGGCATGGGCCTCAGCGACCGGGTCGAGAGCGGCACATACGAGGACCGCATGGACGACGTCGGGGCGGTCATGGACGCGGTCGGCTCAGAGCGGGCAGTGATCATGGGCGTCTCCGAGGGCGGCCTGATGGCCTGTCTCTTCGCGGCCAGCTACCCGGCCCGGACCGAGGCGCTGATCCTTCTCGGCGCCGAGGTCAAAGAGGAGAACAGCGAGGACTGGAAGTGGGGCGACGGCACCCGGGAGGAAGTCGAGGAGAGCCTGCGCACACTGCCCGAGCGCTGGGGCCGTCCCTCGCCCAGGTTGATCCAGTGGTTCGTGCCGAGCCTGGCGGGCGAGCCGGGACTCGAGGAGTTCTTCGCCCGCGCCCAGCTCCAGTCGGCCTCGCCGCGGGCCATCACCGCCTTCCTGCGCGCCTCCTTCGCCGTCGACAACCGACCCATCCTGTCGGCCATCTCGGCGCCCACGCTGGTCGCCCATCGGGCCGACGACGTCGGCGTGAACGTCCATCAGGGCCGCTACCTGGGCGAGCACATCCCGGGCGCTCGCTACGTGGAGGTGCCGGGCAGGGACCATGCTCCGTGGGTCGGCGGCAAGGAGGGCGATGGCGACGACATGCTCGACGAGATCCGGGGCTTCCTGACCGGGGTCCGGTCCGCTCCCGAGCCCGAGCGCCAGCTGTCCACGGTCCTGTTCACCGATATCGTCGGCTCGACCCGCCTCGCCGCGGAGCTGGGCGACCGGCGCTGGAGCGGGCTCCTGGCCGACCACCATCGGATCGTCAGGGACCGGCTCGCGGACTTCCGCGGGCGGGTCATCGAGACGGCCGGCGACGGCGTCTTCGCACTGGTCGACGGCCCGGCCCGGGCCGTCCGCGGTGCGAGCGCGGTCATCGAGGCCGTGCGACCGCTCGGGCTGGAGATCCGGGCCGGGGTGCACACCGGGGAAGTCGAACTGGCCGGCGACAAGGTGACCGGCCTGGCCGTCCACATCGGCGCCCGGGTCGCCGCCCAGGCGGGCCCCGGCGAGGTGCTCGTCTCGGGCACCGTCCACGATCTCGTGGTCGGTTCCGGCATCGCCTTCACCGACAGGGGCAGCCGCGAACTGGCCGGCGTGCCCGGGACCTGGCGCCTCTACGCGGTGGTCTGACCGAGCAGCACGGGCAGGCCCGGACCGACGAGGGTGTGGCCGCCGAGGAGGATCGGCAGCGGGGCCTCGGCGGCGGCTTCGGTGACGCTCCGCAGCCATGGGTCCGCGATCGCCTTGGGCCGGAGCAGGTCCGCCGCGTAGCGGTCCTCCGGCCGCGGCCAGCCTGACTCGTCACGGCCGAAGCGGTCGGCGAGCAGGACGCGCAGGTCGATGACCGCAGCGTCGGCGAGCTCTCCGACGATCGCCGCGAGCGCCTCCGGGCCGCGCTGGTCAAGGAGGCGGCCCAGCGTCGCCCGCGCCGGTCGTTGCGTGGCCGGCGCGGTGCGCAGGCCGCGCTCCTCGGCCAGGAACCGGACGCGGCAGGCAGTGTGCCGCTCCAGCCAGGCGAGCGTGGCCGCCGACGTGCGACCGAAGACCAGCAGCTCCGCGCGGGGGTCGGTCGCCACGGCGCGCAGCTCCGCGAGGCGCGGGACGGAGAGCCCATGCTCGGCCGCAAGGCGCCTCAGGCCGGCCGGCGGCCGGGGCAGGAAGGCCAGGAGGGCGATGTCCAGGGGCCCGTCCAGGTCCAGGGCCAGCCGGGCGCGGCCGGGCAGCTCCTCGACGCTGAACGCCGCCGATCCCGCGAGCCAGCGGGGCAGGGCGTTGTCGCCGACGAGCGCCGGCAGCGAGCGCAGCGCGGCGGCGTCCGAGACGGCGCAGATGTCGGACGAGTAGCGATTGTTGGTCAGGGCCCGCCGCCCGCCGCCGGCCGCGGCCGCGACGAGGCGCCGGGCATCGCCGCTGGCGAGCCGCGCCACCGAACCCGCGCCGAGGATGACCAGGCCGCCCTCGACGCCGCCGGCCAGGCCGGCCAGGCGCTCTCCGAAGGAGGTGCCACGGGCGCCCACATCGATCCGGACCTCGGTGGCCCCGGCTCGCCGGAACAGGTGGGCCTGGTGCTCGGCCAGCCTCGACCGGGCCTCGTGGAGGAGGGCGGTCAGCGGCCCATCGCTCTCCGGGGGCGGGTGCAGGATGATGACCGTGGCCTGGCCCATCGCCGGGCGAGTCTAGTCGAGGAGGTGCCGGTGGCGGGACGGGTCCGGGCGTACGTGGGCCTGGGCGCCAACGTCGGCGACGCGCCGGCCGCGCTCGCGGCCGCGGTGCGGTCGCTGGCGGCGCTGCCGGGCACGCGCTTGCTGGGCGTCTCGCGCCTTTATGTCACCCGTCCCGTGGGGGTCGTCGACCAGCCGGATTTCCACAACGCCGTGGTCGCGCTCGAGGTGCCTCGGGGTCCCGATCCCGAGACCGGCGCACTGGCGCTGCTGCTGGCTCTGAAGGGGCTCGAACGGGCCTTCGGGCGCCGGCGGCGACGGCGCTGGGGGCCCCGCGAGCTGGACCTCGACCTGCTCGTCTTCGGCCGCCAGCGGATCCATGTCGGGCGGCCGCCCGGGGCGCGCGCCGCGGATCCGGGTAGGAGCGGGGATCAGTGGCTCACCGTGCCCCATCCCGAGGCCGCCGGCCGCCTCTTCGTGCTCGCCCCGCTGGCCGATCTGGCGCCGAACCTCGTGCCTCCGGGCTGGCCTGCGCGCGTCGCCACGCTGCGCGACGCCCGCCGAACTGCGGAGGGCGCGGACGCGGCCCGCCCCCTCGCGAGCTGGGACGCTGCGGCGCGGAGCTGGGCGCCTGACCTGGCCGTAGTCGTTATCCCGCGGGGTTAACCCAACTCGCGAAAGGGTGCGCCCGGTCGCATCTTGTTCCTAATACTCAGGCAGTCGGCTGCCTGCGACCACCTCTTGCTGGATCGAGAGCAGCTCTGGGCCTTCAAGGTACTCGCGCACGACCGTGCGAACGAACGTAGCGTTCGACCGGGTGACGAGTGCAGCTCGCGTCGGCCTATCTCCAACTTCCGCCTGAACCTGATCGCTCAGTGGCCGATGCATCGTGCCGGGCGGCAGAAGGTCCTGTTCCTCCCCGATGTCCCAGATCGCGAAGTCGATTTCGCCGTCTTGAAACAACCGGACGAACTGTGGATACGTGACCGGCAGGAGCCGTACCTGTCTGTCGGGGAACTCGCGCCTGGCAAGACGCTGGACGGTCGCGGAATCGCGATCCACGGCCACGCGCGTGACATTCAGTGCGTTCACAACGGTGAACGCAGGGACCGGCTTTTCCAGCACGGCGAGGGCCGCCTCTCGAACCATGGTGGCACCCAAGTCCGCGGTGAGCTCGGCGGTAAGGCCATGGATGTTGCCGCCTTGGATCATGTCGAGCAGTGTGTTCGGGCCCAGGTCGATGCTTGTCACCTTGACGTCGGGGCGACCGGCCGCACGAAGGGCAGCTAAGACGCCCTCAGCGGCGTCCTGATTCGAGACGTAGAAGCCCTCGATCTCGGGATGGTCAGAAATCATCGCCCGGGCAACATCCTCGGCTTCGTCGCGACTCGTGGCGCCGCCCTCAGCGACGATGGAGATGGCGGGGTAGTCCCGGACCAGCACGGTCTTGGCGATCTGGTCGCGGAGGTTCTGGACCTGGAACGAGGCATTGAAGTAGATCATTCCGATGGCGCCGCGCCGACCTATCGCCTCGGCCAACATGTCGGCTGCGCCCCTGCTCAATGCGTACTGGTCACCTGTCACCGTGCCGACGCAATCGCGGCCGGCGACGTAGCCCCTTGGCAGCGAACTCAGAAAGACGATCTTGACCCCGGCGTCGACCGCCTGACGGCAGGCATCAGCTCCAGCCTCCGGATCCATACTGATCGTCAGCAGGATGTCCGGCTTGTGCGCCATGGCCGAGGTGATCGAGCCCTTCATCTTCGATGGCCTTGCGCCGTAGTCCGACCTGGTCATGATCTCGATCCCGAGTCGCTCGCACTCGGCCGCGACGCCATCGCTCAACGCTTCGAAGAAGGGATTGGCATAGGCCCATACGAGCGCTGCCTTGAGGCGCTTGCTCCGAACCCCCTGGACATCCCCGGGAGTCAGCCTTACCTCCGTGTACGGGGTAGCGGCTTCCCCGTGCGGCCCGACAACGGCCAGATCCTCCGGGGCGAGGATGGGGATGCCTGTCCCCGACGTGGGCGGCCGGTCCCAGCGCGGCGACGCGGTCGTAAAGACCCGATGTTCCTCGGCGTAGGTGCCCGGGGGCAGCACCTCGATGTCTACGTCTTCTCGACCACACACCTCGTCGGCGACCAGGCTCGACATCACGGCTAGATGACAGCGCTCTTCGATCAAGGCCCGCAGGCGTTCGCGCGGCTCCCGAAGATAGATGATGAACGAGTCGATGCCGGCGTCCGAGAGCATCGCCTTGATCCCCGTGGCCAACCCCTGGCTTCGCAGCGTGGAGGGCAACGGCAAAGCGGCGACGAAAGGGCCGCCCGCGGCTACCGCCCAGAGGATCGCCAGCGAACGTCCCACCAATGTGGCGCCGAGCCGGCCGCGTTGCTCGATCTCGAGCCCGCCGTCCTGTTCAAGCTGGGTGATCACGAGCTGGACCGAGCTACGACTTGCACCGAGCTTCGCGGCAAGTTCGCGGACCGTCGGAAGGCGGGATCCCGGCTGCACCGCCATCAGTGTTGACGCGACGAGGCGGCGGAGATCCGCGCCACGGAGGGTCGGTGGTACGAGTACCCGCTCGCCCCGCAGTCGCAAGGACGGCCTGGCCGCCGGGCCGACGGCACGTGGTTCGATGAGTGCAGGTCGGCGACTCCCAGTGCTCACCATCGATCAGCTGGCCGTGATGTGCCCGCCCTTGAGCACCAAGCCTGGTCGCGGGCGGTGCCCGCCGGCGCCGTTGCGCGCGATGACAACAGTGATGCCTGCGCCGAGTCCGCGGCTCCTCCCGTCACCAACGCTGTCTTGCCGTCACGCCTGCCCACCGACACCTCAGCCTCCGGATCTGGTCGGCGCACTGCTGCAGCCCACCCTGACGGTCGGTCTCATCTCCGCGCCAAGCCATGCTCCCGTAGCCACTCACCCGCGGCCCTGAACTCATCGCGCGTTGCCCAACCA
>JBIOIE010000067.1:0-7793 GCA_044449605.1 Candidatus Limnocylindrales bacterium
CGCTGGACCTGCGGGTCGCGCACGACGCCCCCTGGCGTCTCCCGCGGCGTCGACTCGAACTGCGGCTTGACGAGGGCCACGACATGAGCGCCCGGGGCGAGCCAGGCGAGCACGCCGGCCAGGATCCGGGTCAGCGAGATGAAGGAGACATCGACGGTCGCCAACTCGACCCGCTCGGGCAGGTCGATCGGGTCGGGATCAGCTGGATCGAGGCGCCGGGCGTGTGTTCGCTCGAGGGAGACGACACGGGGGTCCCTGCGCAGCGACTCGGCCAGTTGACCATGGCCCACGTCGAGAGCATAGACACGCCTCGCGCCGCGCTGCAACAGACAGTCCGTGAAGCCGCCGGTCGACGCCCCGACGTCGAGGCACACGCGGCCGGTGGGGTCGATCGCGAAGGCGTCGAGGGCGGCGGCGAGCTTCTCGCCCCCGCGCGAGACGAAGGGCGCCCGGGCGATGAGCTCGAGGGCGATCGCCGGATCGACGAGGTCGCCCGGCTTGCGGTCGAGGCGTCCCGCCTCGCCCACGCCGACCCGGACGCGGCCCGCGAGGAGGAGCGCCTGGGCCTGCGCGCGGGTCGCGGCGAGGCCACGCTCCAGGACGAGATGGTCGAGACGGATCCGGCTCAGGCGGACGGGACCTCGAGGGCCGGGACGGGCCCCATCGCGACGCGGGCCTCGCGGAAGCGCCCGGTCAGGCCCTCCACGTCGAGACGCACGATGCGGCGCAGGTCGGTGACGGAGCCGCCCTCCACGAAGTGGTCGGCCGGCAGGCCCAAGATCTCGACGGGGATGCCGCGCAACCCCGGGTCGGCCACCGCGGCCTCGGCCAGTAGCTCCAGGACGCCGCTCCCGAAGCCGCCGCTGACGATGCTCTCCTCGACGGTGATGACCAGGCGCTTGCCGCGCGCCTCGCGGAGGAGCAACTGCCGATCGAGCGGCTTGGCGAAGCGAGCGTTGACGACGGCCACGTCGGCGCCTTCAGGGCCCAGGGCCTCGACCGCGGCGAGGGCGCGCAGGACGATCGGGCCGAAGCCGATCACGAGGACGTCCCGGCCCTCCCGCAGCAGTTCGCCCTGGCCGACCGGGATCGGGTCGGGGGCCACGGCGGGCAGGTCGAGGCCGGGATCTCGCGGGTAGTGCAGGGCGAAGGGATGGTCCTGGGCGAAGGCCGTGCGCAGCAGGCGCCGCGCCTCCTGCTCGTCCTTGGGCGAGGCGACGACGAGGTTGGGCAGCTGGCGCTGGGCGGGGATCGTGAACATGCCCTGGTGGCTCGTGCCGTCCTCGCCGACGAGGCCGGCCCGGTCGACGCCGATGACGACCGCCTGGTCGTTCTGGCAGACGTCGTGGACGAGCTGGTCGAAGGCGCGCTGGAGGAAGGTCGAGTAGATGGCCACGAATGGCCGCAGCCCACCCATCGCCATCCCGGTCGCGAGCGTCACCGCGTGCTGCTCGGCGATGCCGACGTCGAACATGCGCTCCGGAAAGCGGGCGGCGAACCGGCTGAGGCCGGTTCCCGTGGGCATGCCCGCAGTGATGGCCACCACGCGCCGATCGGCCTCCGCGATGGCGATCAGCTCCTGGGTCACCACGGTCGTGTAGCTGGGCGGCTTGGCCCGGACGGTGGCAGCCTGGGCCGCCGAGAGCGTCGCATCGCCCTCGGAGGTGGCCCCGTTGCCGTTGCCGTTGCTGGGCGCGGTCATCGGCGGCAGCGCCGCGCCATGGAAGCCGACCCTGTCGGTCTCCGCCGGTCGGTAGCCTTTGCCCTTCTGGGTGCGGACGTGGACAAGCACCGGGCCGTCCTGCTCGAGGGCCCGGCGGAGGGTCGCATCGAGCGCCCGCAGGTCGTGGCCGGGTACCGGCCCGATGTAGGTGATGCCGAGGTCCTCGAAGAGTTGGCCGGGCTGGGCGAAGTTGACCACCGACGCCCTGAACCGCCGCGACAGTTCGACCAGCGAGGGGCCCACGAACGGGAGGCGCCCTACCAGCCGGTCATAGGCGCGCTTCGATTCGCGCCACGTTCCCGACAGCTTGATCCGCGAGAGGTAACCGCTCATGGCCCCGACCGACGGCGAGATGCTCATCTCGTTGTCGTTGAGGACGATCAGCAAGCGCGTCCGGCGGTGGCCGATGTCGTTGAGCGCCTCGGCGGAGAGGCCCGAGAAGATGGCCGCATCGCCGACGACGACGGCGATGCGCTCGTGCCCTCCGCGCTCGTCGCGGGCCACGGCCAGTCCCTCCCCGATCGACAGGCCTGTCCCGGCATGGCCGCCGTCGAAGACGTCGTGGACACTCTCGCTGCGGCGGGGGAAGCCGCTCACCCCGCCCAGCTGGCGGAGCGTCCGGAAGCGCCCGTAGCGGCCCGTCAGCAGCTTGTGCGGGTAGGCCTGGTGGCCGGTGTCCCAGACGATCCGGTCGATGGGGCTGTCGAGAAGGCGGTGGAGGACCACGGTCAGCTCGACCACGCCCAAGGAGCTGCCCAGGTGGCCGCCCGTCTCGGCCACGGTCTCGATGATCGTCGTCCGGATCTCGGCGCAGAGCTGGGTCAGCTGGGCGTCGTCGAGGTCCTTCAGATCAGCCGGGTTGGAGAGGGAGGCGAGGATCGCCAAGGAGGGTTCGACGCTCCAGTGCGCTTTCAGGCTCGATCGGGAGACGCCCGGACGCGACTTGCTGTGGCGACGTTGCGTCGCCGCGCATTCTACGGACTTTGCCGCGGCCGGCCTGAGCGGCGCGCCGCCGCCAGAGCGATCGGCCAGCGCCCACGGCGATCAGCGGCCGGCGTCGTCTCCCGGATCGAGATCGACCGCCCGAAGCGCGCCGCCCGCCGCCTCGAGGAGGCGCTGCACGCGCAGCTCCGCATCGCCCAGCAGGCGGGCGCAATGCTCGTGCAGCGCGACGCCCCGTTCGTAGAGGGCGATCGATGCTTCCAGGGGCAGGCCTCCACCCTCGAGGCGGCCGACGACCGACTGGAGCTCGGCCAGGGCGGCGTCGAAGGGCAGCGCGGCCAGGTCGTCGGTCACGGGCCAGAGTCTCGCACGCGCTCGACGCGCACGTCCAACGTCCCCTCCGCGAGGCGCACGTCGAGCGGGTCGCCGGGCCGCTCCTGGGCGGCGGAACGGACCACGCTCCCGTCGGGGCGGCGGACGATGGCGTAGCCGCGCTCGAGCGTCGCGAAGGGGCTCAGGGCGCCGAGCGCCCGGGCGGCCGAGTCCAGCTCGGTCCGGGCCCGCCCCATGGCGGCGCCCGCCAGGACCGGCAGCCGGTCCGCCGAGCGGGTCAGGAGCGCCCCATCCCGCGCCAGGCGGCCGGACATCGCCCGGGCGGCACGGTCGAGGAGCAGCCCGATCCGCTCGCGCTCGGCGCTCAGGACCGCGGATGGGCGGAGGCCGTCGAGGGCGCGCCGCTCGGCGTCGAGCGCGGCCCGGTTGGCGGTCAGCACGGCCGTGCCGGCCCGAACCAGGGCCAGGCGGAGGGCGGTCAGCCGGGCGGCCTGCTCGTCGCGGGAAGGAACGGCCAGCTCCGCCGCCAGCGAGGGCGTCGCGGCGCGCACGTCGGCGGCGAACTCGACGAGGGTCACGTCGGTCTCGTGGCCGACGCCGACGATGACCGGCCGGGGGAAGGCGGCCACGGCCCGCACGACACGCTCGTCGTTGAACGGCCACAGATCCTCGAGCGAGCCGCCGCCGCGGGCGAGGATGACGAGATCGACGGCCCGACCGGTGGCGGGATCCGTCCAGCGGCCGACGCGGCGCAGGGCGCCCAGGATCGTGGCCGGCGCAGTGTCGCCCTGCACGAGGCAGGGCGCGAAGAGGACCCGGATGCGCGGCCAGCGCTGCCGGAGCACGTGCAGGATGTCGTGCAGGACGGCGCCGGTCTCGCTGGTGACGACGCCGACGACCGTGGGCCAGGGCGGCAAGGGCCGCTTGCGCGCGGCCTCGAAAAGACCCTCTGCAGCGAGCTTCGCCTTGATCGCCTCCAGGCGCAGGGCCAGATCCCCATGGCCCGCTGGCTGGAGCGCGTCCACGTAGAACTGGTAGGCACCGCCCTGTTCGAAGACGTCGATGCGGCCGTGGACGACGACGCGCAGGCCGGTCTGGGGCACGAAGGGGATGCGCTGCCGGTCCTCGCGGAAGATCACGCAGCGCAGCTGGGCCCGCTCGTCCTTGAGGGTCAGGTAGGCGTGGCCGGCGGCGCTGACGCTGACCTGGCCGATCTCGCCCTCGACCCAGGCGTCGTGCAGGCCGGGCGCGTCCCGCAGCCGGTCGCGTACGAGACGGGTCAGTTCGGCGACGGTCCGGATGCGCGGCCCGGGAAGCGGCCCGGCCTCCAGGGCTCCCGCGTCGTCCGAACCTGCCGGCTCGAGCCAGTCGTTCCACGGTCGCTCGGGGTCGCGGCTCACCGGCGCATCGTAGCCCGGGCAGGACACTTGCTGAGACGGACCGCTGCGATCGTCTTCGACGACCGTGGGTCCGCGCCCTAGCACGCAGCGTGCTGGGCGAGAGGTTCGCGGCCGTGTGGGGGCCGCCGCGAATGACCTTCAGACGCGGGTCAGGTACTCCCCGGTCCGCGTGTCGATGCGGATCGCGTCGCCCTCGGCCACGAAGAGGGGCACCTGGACGACCAGCCCGCTCTCGACCGTGGCCTGCTTGCGGGCCCCGGTCGCCGTGTCCCCCGCGAAGCCCGGCTCGGTCTCGGTCACGATCATGTCGACGGTGATGGGCACCTCGACCCCGATCGTCTCGCCCTCGTAGCTCGTGCGGTCGAGGATCATCCCGTCCTTGAGGTAGGGCACGGCCGCGTCGAGCTGTTCCGCGCTGAGCGTGAACTGCTCGTACGTCTCGACCTCCATGAAGTGGAAGTCGTTGCCGTCCCGGTAGAGGAACTGGACCTGGCGGCGGTCGAGGTGGGCGCGCGGCCACTTGTCGCCAGCCTGGAAGCTCCGCTCGACCGTCTGTCCGCGCTTGATGTTGCGAAGCTTGATGCGCACCTGGGCGGAGCCGCGGCCGATCTTGAGGTGGTGATAGTCCAGGACCTGCCAGAGGTCGCCATCCAGCTCGATGGTGATGCCTTTGCGCAGGTCGCTCGTTGAGACCATGGGCCTGGGCCTCTCCTGTCGGGGCGCGCCGCGGCCGCGCCGGACGCTCGGTGAGTCGGCGCGGATTCTAGTCGATGACGGCCAGCAGCCGGTGCCGCCCTTCGAGGCCCTTCAGGGCATGCTCGCCGCGGTCCTCGAAGCGCAGCCCCGCTCCCGTGGCAAGGTCGGCCGACGTGCTCGAAACCAGGATCTCGTCGGCGGCGGCCAGGGCGGCGATACGCGCGACCTTGTGCACGCCCACGCCGCGCACGTCCGCGCCGACACGCTCGACCTCGCCCGTGTGGACGCCCGCCCGCACGTGGAGCCCGTCGCGGATGGCCCCCTCCCGGATCGCCTCGGCGCAGGCGATCGCGCGGGCCGGTCCGTCGAACGTGGCCAGCAGACCGTCCCCCGTCGTGTTCACCTCGCGGCCGCGATAGCGTTCGAGTTCCAGTCGCGCGGTCTCGTAATGCCGGCCGAGCCGCTCGCGCCAGGCGGCGTCGCCGGCGCGTGACAGGGCGGCCGTCGAGCCGACGACGTCGGTCAATACAAGCGTGACGAGGACACGGTCGGCGAAACGCCCGGCCCGTCCGGCCCACACCTGCAGACCGGCCCACTCGATCATCACGGCGTCCTCGTCGCCGATCGTGTAGCCATCGTGCCGGGGCGGGATCTCATAGACATCGCCGGGCCCGAACTCGAGGACCGTGCCGTCGTCAAGGAGCGCCCCCTGGCGGCCCGCCAGCAGCACGCCGACGTGGCGCGAGGGGCACCAGTCACCGCCCACGATCGGCTGCATGTCGACCGACCAGCGCCAGCCGGCCGCCTGCACGACTCGCCCGACCGTCCACTCCCCGACTTGTACCAAGCTCTCGGTCACGCCGGGGAAGCGGTTGACCTCATCCGGCTCGCCGAGGTTCCGGGCGTGTCGCTTGGTCACATCCGCGATGCTGCCCCGACTCGACGCGCGCCGTCAAGCCTCAGGCCCCGACGACGATCTCCTCGCGCGGGAAGCGGGTCAGCCGCTCGCAGCGCCCCGTGGCCGGGTCGAAGGCGACCAGGTCCTCGATGCGCACGCCGGTCCGGCCCGGCAGATAGACGCCCGGCTCGACGGAGAAGATCGTCGGCGCGGGCAGCGGATCGTCCGTCCCCAGGCGGCTCAAGGAGGGCAGCTCGTGGGTGGCCAGGCCGATGCCGTGACCGAGGCCATGGCCGAAGTGCGGGCCGTGGCCGGCGGCCTCGATGACCGATCGGGCGACCGTATCGATCTCCCGTCCGCCCGGCGAACGCCCCGCCGCGGCGGCCTCGGCGAGCGCGTCCAAGGCGGCCGATTGGGCCGCGAAGACAAGGCGGTAGATGGCCAGGTCCTCCGCTGTCGGCTCACCGACGAAGAGGGTGCGCGTCATGTCGCTCCGATAGCCGGCCACCTGGGCCCCGAAGTCGAAGAGCAGGACCGCGCCGGCCCTGACCCGCCGCGATCCCGGCGAGCCGTGGGGCAGCGCGGCTCGGGGACCAGCCAGGCAGGCGACCCCGAAGGCCAGCGCCTCGGCCCCATGGGTCCGCATGTCCCACTCCAGGGCCAGCGCCAGCTCCGCCTCGGTCAGGCCGGGCCGGATGTCCGGCAGGAGCCGCTCGAGGGCGCGGTCGGCCACCGCGCAGGCTGCCGCCACTCGCTCCAGCTCGGCCGGCTCCTTGATCGCCCGGTCCGCCTCGACCCAGCCCTCGACGGGCACCAGCTCGACGGCCGGCGCCGCGGCGGCCAGCCGGGCCCAGGTCGCCTGGGCGATGAAGCCCGCCTCGGCCGCGATCCGCCGCCGGCCAGTCGTGAGCTCGGGCCAGCGAACGAGCAGGTTGTTGTAGACCTCGACGACCCGCGCTTCGGGGCACTCCTCGGCGGCCTGCTCGGTGTAGCGCGAATCGGCCATGACCTGGACCTCGTCCGGCGTGACCAGGAACTGGCCCGAGTTGCCGGCCACCTTCTCTTCGCCGTCGCCGAGCACGAAGCCGGTGAGGTAGCGGGTGTTCTCGCGGCGGACCCCGAAGTAGGCGTCGACGCCGGCCATCGCCATCCGCGCCCGCAGCCGCTCCAGGCGGCGGGGACGAGCCGCCCGATCGGCCTCGGCCCAGCCGCGCAGGTCACCGGCGACCGGCAGCGCGACCGCGCTCACTGCGAGTACTTCTGCACGTTGCGCAAGTGCTGGGCGTAGGTCTTGGCGAAGGCCACCGTCCGGGAGCCGTCGTTCTTGAGCACGAAGTAGAGGTAGCCGTCCTTGGTGTCGGGGTTGAGGGCCGCCTCGATCGACTTGAGGGTCGGGGTGACGATGGGTCCGGCGATCATGCCCACGTGCTGGTAGGCCTGGTAGCCGGCCAGCGCGGCCGGCAGCTTGTAGCTGTTATAGGAGGTCTTGAGCGGCCCCCAGAAGTAGTACCCCTGCCAGGCGCTGAAGTCGATCTTGGAGAGCTCCACGGTGTCCGCACCGTAGATGACCACGACGTCCGATTCGAAGGCCATCTTGGCCTTCAGACGGTTCCAGAAGACGCCGGCGATCTTGGCCCGGTCGGCGTCAACGCCGGCCTCCCGTTCGACGATGCTGGCGATCGTGAGCACGTCGTAGAAGTCCAGACCGGCCTTCTCGGCGGCGCCGACCGGATCGGCGGCGGCCGTCAGGTCCCCCCACTGCTTCAGCAGCAGGCGCACGATGTCCTCGCCGCTGGCCCAG
>JBIOIE010000068.1:0-7741 GCA_044449605.1 Candidatus Limnocylindrales bacterium
CGCGCACCAGGCGCGCGGTGCGGGCCTGGAGCCCGACCAGGGCCCGGATCGCGCCGGCTGTCTGGCGCTTGGCCCGGCCCTCCAGCCAGCGTCCGAGAAGGATGAGGCCGACAATGATCGTGCTGCTGTCGAAGTACGTCTCGGGAGCGCGGCCGGCATTCGTGAGCAGGGCGGGCCAGATGGTCACGATCGTCGAGTAGCCCCAGGCGGCCAGGGTACCGATGGCCACCAGCGTGTCCATCGTCGCCTCGCCGTGGCGGGCCGCCTTCCAGGCCGCGCGCAGGAAGCGGCCCCCGGCCCAGAACTGGACGACGGTGGCGGGGAGGAAGACGAGGTTGTTCGCCATCTCCATGGTCAGCACCCGGCTGGGCCAGGCCACGGTGACCATGATCGCGGCCGCGATGAGCAGGCTGGAGAAGGCGCGGACCTTGAGCTGGCCCTGCTCGCGATCCCGGGCGACCGCCTCGGCGTCGGCCTCGGCGGCCAGGTCGAGGGCGGTCTCGGCGGGTACGGCCGGCTCCGGTCGGACGTCGTAGCCGGCCGCCTCCACGGCCTGCACCAGCTCGCTCCGTCCGGCCACGGCGGGATCGACCTCGACGGTGGCCCGTTCGGTGGCCAGGTTCACGCTGGCCTCGACGACGCCCTCGGTCTTCCTAAGGAAGCGCTCGATGCGGTTGACGCAGGAGGCGCAGGTCATGCCCTCGATGGGCAGCACGATCTGGATCGTGGTCGGGGCCAGGGGCACGGTCGGTGCGGTGGGTGCGGTGGTCGACATACTCCCGGGGAGTATACCAGAGACGATACTGGCGCCATGTCGGACATCGTCGCCGTGATCGCCACCGTGCCCTCCCCGTGGGGGCCGGTGCACGTCGTCGTCTCGGACGTCGGCGTGGCTGCCGTCGAGCGCGACTGGTCGGCGGCCGCGGTGGCCGGGCGCGTTGCGGAGCGCCTCGGCGGCCGGGTCGTGGCAGCGGATCGCTCGATCCCCGCACTGGACGCCGCGATCACGGCGGTCACGGCCGTGGCCGACGGCGCCGAGCCCCCGGAGCTCGCCCTTGACTGGCGGGGCATCTCGGCCTGGGATCGGCGCGTCCTGGAAGGCGCCCGGACCCTGCGCCGAGGCGAGATCACCAGCTATGGCCGGCTGGCCCGGCGGATCGGCGCCCACGGCGCGGCCCGGGCGGTGGGAGCGGCCCTCGGCCGCAATCCCTACTGGCTGTTGGTGCCCTGTCATCGGGTCGTCGCTGGCGACGGCTCGCTGGGCGGCTACGGCGGCGGCCCCGATGCGCTCGAGGTCAAGCGGGACCTGCTGGCCCTGGAGGGGATCGCCGTCCCGGTCGCGGGCCTCGTCGACTGAAGGCGCGCCGCGCCCCCGCGCAAGGTCTAGTGGCTGATCGGCCTCATGGGGTAGACGCCGACGACGATGGCCACATCCGGGTCGCGGCACAGCTCGAGGCCGACGTCGCCCTGGCGCACGAGGTCGGCCAGGAAGTGGCTCTCCCGCTCGGGCAGCCCGACGAAGACGCGTCCATCGGCGGTGTCGATGGGCATGACGTCATCGGCCTCCCCGTTCAACTCGAAGCGCCGGCGCAGCTCGTGAAGGGGCACGTAGGCGCGTGACTTGATGAAACGGCGCAGCTGGGCCGCGGTCGCCGCGTGGGCCATCTCCGCGGGCATCTCGGCAGGCATCTCGCCGGTCGCCGGCTCCGGGTTCGGAGCGGGGACGGCAAGGTCGGGTTCGGTCATCGGTCCGAGGGATGGTACGCCCGCTCTCCGGGGACCGCTTCCGGAGCCCTTTGGCCGGGAGGGTGCGCCTACGCCCCGCTGACGACGTAGAGGTCGCGTGACGTCCGATTGAGGGCGTCCACGCCCTCGGCCGTGCAGACGACGATGTCCTCGATGCGCGCCCCGTAGCGGCCCTCGAGGTAGATGCCGGGCTCGATGCTGAAGGCGTGCCCGGCGCGCAGCGGCTCGCTGTTGCCGGCCACGATGTAGGGCTCCTCGTGCACTTCCAGGCCGATACCGTGGCCGGTGCGGTGGAGGAAGCGCTCGCCGAAGCCGGCCCCCGCGATGATCGAGCGGGCGGCATCGTCGATGGCCGCGCAGGAGACGCCGGGGCGGACGGCCTTGCCGGCCGCGGCCTGGGCACGCTGGAGCACGTCGTAGAGGCCCCGGAACTCCGGGCTCGGGCCGCGCCCTGGGTCGCCGCCGGTGACCCAGGCTGTCCGGGTCGTGTCCGAACAGTAGCCCGCGCGCACCCCACCGAGGTCGAGGACGAGGGCCTCGCCCGCGCCGATGATCCGCTCCGAGGCCTGGTGATGGGGCGAGGCCGAGTTCGGACCGCTGCCCACGATGGCGAAATCAGCCTGCTCGTGGCCGCCATCGATGAGCCGCTCGCGGATCTCGCGGGCGACGTCCGCCTCCGGACGGCCGACCAACCGTCCGGCGACGATCGCCTCGACCACCCGGTCGGCGGCAGCGCCGGCCGCCCGCAGGAGGGCGATCTCGTCCGCGTCCTTGACCGCCCGGACCTCGCGCAGCGCTTCGGTCGCCAGGCCGAAGGTCGCCCCTGGAAAGCGCGCCTGGAGGGCCAGGACATGGAGCGCCCAGAGGTGGTCGGAGAGGAGCAGCCGGCCACCATCCGCGCCCGACGGGAGAGCGCCGGCCACGACCAGGGACGGGTCGTCGGTCTCGGCCCAGGTCTCGATCGCCACCAAGCCGGCCGCGCTGGCCGTCGCACGCCCGGCCGGGTCGCGCTCGAGGCGAGGCACGACGAGCGTCGGACGGCCGTCGACGGGCAGGACGAGCATCGTCAGGCGCTCGAGCGGCATCGCCGCGTAGCCGCTCAGCCAGCGCAACTGCGGGCCGACCCCGACCAGGAGGGCCGCCGCTCCGCGCTCCAGGAGGGCCGCGCGGGCCGCCGCCATCCGCCCCGCGTAGCGGGCCGCGGGGATCGCGTCGCTCACGGCACGGTCGCGCCCAGCCACGCGGCGATGGCCGCCGGGCCGTCCTCGAAGAGCTTCCGGTAGGCGAGCACCTTGGCGGCGCCGGCGGCCATGGCGCGCTTGCGCAGGTCCACGTCGTCGTGGTTGGCGAGCGCCAGGACGGGCACGCCGGCCGTGTGCCAGCGGGCGATCACGGCCAGGCCATCCGTTGTCCGCAGGGCGAGGTCGACGATGACGCCGTCGCACGGCTCGACGGGCAGCGCGGCCGTCGCGCCGAGGCGGACGGGCATCCCACCCGCTCGCTCGACGGCGTCGGCGAGGCGGGTCGACCAGATGAGATCGTCGGCGATCACGGCCACTCGGCTCACAGCCCCGGCATGGTAGCCGAGGCCGAGCACGGGGGCCGGAGCGAGGCCCCACGGGCATCGGCGTAGAATCACGTTCGTGACCACGCGCCCCGGCACCGCGGCCGGCACCATGGCCGGCCGCCTCCCGAGCGCTGGCCGCGCCTCCGGACGGGATCTGCGCAACGAGCGGATCCGCGTCGTGATGCGCGCCGAGCCGACGCTGGTCGAGGCCGGGACCTCCCTGCGCGAGGCGCTGGCGAGGCTCCAGGGGACCCGCAGCGAGTGCCTGCTGGTGACCGAGGCCGGGTTCCTCGTCGGCATCGTCACCGAGCGCGACGTCCTGCTCAAGGTCCTCGGCCGGGACGTCGACCTCGGTGCCCCGGTGGACGGCCTGATGACCTCCCGGCCGGACACGCTCACGCCGGAGGACACGGTGGGCGAGGCGCTGGCGCTCATGGACCGGGGCGGCTACCGCCACGTGCCCCTCGTCGACGGCGCCGGCCGGCCGGCGGGCGTGCTGCGCCAAGCGGACGTCATCGCCTACCTCGCCGAGGCATTCCCCGAAGAGATCCTCAACCTGCCACCACGGCCGCACCAGCGCATGGTCGAGGCGGACGGGGCATGAGCGCCAGGGCCCCGGCCGGCAACGCGGAACACGAGGTCCTCGATCTCGATCGGGTGACCATCCGCTTCGCGGGCGACTCCGGTGACGGGATGCAGCTCACCGGCACCCAGTTCACGCGCACGTCCGCCGTCTACGGCAACGACATCAGCACGCTGCCCGACTTCCCCGCCGAGATCCGCGCGCCGGCCGGCTCGCTGCCGGGCGTCAGCGGCTTCCAGCTGAGCTTCTCGAGCACCGAGATCCACACGCCCGGCGACCAGCCGGACGTGCTCGTGGCCATGAACCCGGCGGCGCTCAAGACGAACATCGGCGACCTGCCCGCGGGTGGCGCGCTGATCGTCAACGAGGACGCCTTCACGCAGGCCAACCTCAACAAGGCCGGCTACGCCGCGAATCCCCTCGAGGACGGCTCGCTGAAGGCCTACACGGTCTTCGAGATCCCCATCAGTACCCTCAACGCCGGGGCTCTGGCCGGCCTCGAGATGACCAGCAAGCAGGTCGACCAGACCAAGAACTTCTTCGCCCTCGGCCTGATGTTCTGGCTCTACGAGCGCTCGATGGAGCCGACCCTGCGCTGGATCGAGCAGAAGTTCTCCAAGCGGCCGGTCACCGTCGAGGCCAACAAGCGGGCTCTCAAGGCGGGTTACGCGTTCGGCGAGACGACCGAGATCTTCGTCACCCATTACCGCGTCGCTCCGGCCAAGCTGGCCCCCGGCCGCTACCGCAACATCACCGGCAACGAGGCAGCCGCGCTAGGCTTCGTGGCCGCCTCCAAGCTAGCCGACCGGCCGATCTTCTATGGGTCCTACCCGATCACGCCGGCCAGCGACATCCTCCACCAGCTCTCGAGCTACAAGAACTTCGGCGTGCGCACCTTCCAGGCCGAAGACGAGATCGCCGCCATCGGTGCGGCCATCGGCGCCTCGTACGGCGGGGCCATGGGCATGACCGCCACGTCAGGACCGGGCATCGCCCTCAAGAGCGAGGCGCTGGGCCTGGCGGTCATGGTCGAGCTGCCGCTCGTGGTCGCCGACATCCAGCGCGCGGGCCCGAGCACGGGCATGCCCACCAAGACCGAGCAGGCGGACCTGCTCCAGGTGCTCTTCGGGCGCAACAGCGACTCGCCCATGCCGGTGGTCGCCCCGTCCACCCCGGCGGACTGCTTCGACACGGCCATCGAGGCCTGGCGCATCGCCCTGAAGTACATGACGCCGGTGGTCTACCTCTCGGACGCGTACCTGGCCAACGGCTCGGAGCCGTGGCGCCTGCCCGACCTGGCCGATCTGCCCGACATCGGCGTTCGCAACGCGACCGACCGGGCGACCTTCCATCCCTACGACCGTGACCCGCTCACCCTCGCCCGGCCCTGGGCCATCCCGGGCACGCCGGGTCTCGAGCACCGCATCGGCGGGCTCGAGAAGGCGGACATCACCGGCAACGTCAGTTACGACCCGGACAACCACGAGCGCATGCAGCTGCTGCGCGCGGCCAAGATCGCCGGCATCGCCAACGACATCCCCGAGGTCGAGCCCTATGGCGCGGACCGGGGCGACCTGCTGATCCTCGGCTGGGGCTCGACCTGCGGCGCCATCCGGTCGGCGGTGGAGCGGCTGCTGGCGGAAGGGCACAAGGTGGGCCACGTCCAGTTGCGCCACCTCAACCCCTTCCCGCGCAACCTGGGCGACGTGCTCGGCCGCTACCGGCACGTGCTGGTCCCGGAGATCAACCTCGGTCAGCTGCTGATGCTGGTGCGGGCGCGCTACCTCGTCGACGCCATCGGCTACGACCGGGTGCGCGGCAAGCCGTTCCGGATCTCCGAGATCCACGAGCGCGGCGAGCAGATCCTGGCCAGCCGGAACGGGCGCAAGCGCCGATGAGCGAGCCGACCACGATGCCGGCGCCGGGCGAACCCATCGCCCTGACCCGCAAGGACTTCGTCTCCGACCAGGAGGTCCGCTGGTGCCCCGGCTGCGGCGACTATTCGATCCTCGCCCAGACCCAGAAGGTGATGCCCGATTTCGGCTACCCGCGCGAGAACATCGTCTTCATCTCGGGCATCGGCTGCTCGGGGCGGCTGCCCTACTACATGAACGCCTACGGCTTCCACACCATCCATGGCCGCGCCCCGACCCTGGCCACCGGCCTCAAGGCCTCCCGGCCCGAACTGATGGTCTGGGTCATCACCGGCGACGGCGACGCGCTCTCGATCGGCGGCAATCACGTCCTCCACTCCATGCGCCGCAACGTCGACGTCAAGCTGGTCATGTTCAACAACCGCATCTACGGGCTGACCAAGGGCCAGGCCTCGCCCACGTCGGAGATCGGCAAGCGCACCAAGTCGACGCCCGACGGGACCATCGACCGGCCGGTGATGCCGCTCTCCGTCGCCCTCGCCGCCGAGGCGACCTTCGTGGCCCGCTCGGTCGATACGCACACCGAGCACCTCCAGGAGACCCTCAACCGGGCCGGCTACCACCACGGCTCGGCCTTCACCGAGGTGCTCCAGAACTGCAACATCTTCAACGACGGCGCCTTCCGCGAGTTCACCGACCGCGAGGTGCGCGAGGACCGCATGCTCGTCCTCGAGCACGGCAAGCCGATGGTCTTCGGGCGTGATCGCGACCGGGGCATCCGCCTCCAGGGCATGCGCCCGGAGGTGGTCCAGCTCGGCAAGGGCATCACCGAGGAAGACCTCCTGGTCCACGACGAGGCGGCCGACGACCCGACCCTGGCCTTCATGCTCTCGCGCATGTGGTGGCCGGAATTCCCGGTCCCGGTCGGCGTCCTGCGCGATGTCCGCCGGCCGACCCATGACGAGCTGATGAGCGGCCAGATCGAGGCCGCCGTCGCCCAGCACGGCACCGGCGACCTGGCCGCCCTGCTCGAGGGCGGCGAGACCTGGACCGTCCGCTGAGAGGCTGGGGACGGGCCTCGTGAACTGCCCGGTCTGCGGGTCGTTCAACCTCGAGGGTTCGGACGAGTGCGACAACTGCGGCGCCGACCTGCGCGGCGCGGACCTGCCCTCCGCCCACGGCGCGCTCGAGGCGCGGCTGCTCGAGGAGCGCCTGGCCGACCTCGATCCGGCGCGGCCGCTGGCGATCGCGCCCGACGAGCCGGTGAGCACGGCCGTCGCCCGGATGCAGGAAGCGCGCAGCGGCTGCCTGACCGTCGAACTCAGCGGCCGGCTGGTGGGCATCCTGACCGAGCGCGACCTCGTCCAGAAGCTGGCCGGCGGATCGCTCTCGGGCGTGCTCGTGCGCGACGTGATGACCCCGGATCCGGTCGTCCTGCGCCACGACGACACGATCGCCGTGGCCATCAACAAGATGGCCGTCGGCGGCTTCCGCCACATCCCCCTGGTTCGCCACGGCCGGGTCACCGGCATCGTCTCCGCGCGCGACCTGTCCCACCACCTCGTCAGCCTGCTCGGCTGAGGGTGGCCCCACCCAGCCCGCGCCTCCCGCGCGGGCGCGCCGTCGGTATCGGCCTGGTCATCGACTCCGCCTGCGCCTTCGGTTCGGGCGCCCTGGTCGCGACGCCGGTCTACGCCGCGGGCCTGGACTGGAGGACCCTGCTCGCCTGGCGCTTCGGCTTCGCGGCTCTTGCATCGTGGCTCTGGCTGCTCGCCCGGCCCGCCGACCGGCGGGCGCTCCGGCGCCTGTCGCGGCGGCGAGTGCTCGTGCTGCTCGGCCTCGGCCTCCTCTATGTGACGAACTCGGGGACCTACTTCGCGGCCCTGGAGACCGTGCCGGCGTCGCTGGCCGCCCTCATCGTCTACATCTACCCGGTGCTGGTGGCCGTCCTGGCCCTGCGCTGGGGACGCC
>JBIOIE010000069.1:0-7710 GCA_044449605.1 Candidatus Limnocylindrales bacterium
CATCTCGGCCATGCCCGAATTGATGTGCCAGGTCTTGGGGTGTCGGATGGTCATGTAGGGCTCGGCGTACTGGATGACGTCGCCGACATCGATGAGCAGGTGGGTGTGCTCGGGCAGCATCTCGCCCACCTCGTAGGCCATCCGGCTGGGATGGATGGGCGACTGGGGAGCGTGGATGACGGCCTGTGCCTCGGCCCGCCACTCGTCGCGGTAGCCCTGTACCTGGTGCACCCAGGCGCTGTGGTCGCCGGCACCGCCCCGGCCCTCGATGACCGCGCCGAGGTCGTCCAGGAAGGCCCGGGCGTCGGAGAGCAGGCCAAGCTCGACGGCGTAGTTGCGGCCGACCTCGGCCGGGTCGACGTCGACCTGCACGATCCGGGAGCCGGGCACGACGTAGAGCATCCCCGAGCGCCAGTTGCCCGTGTGGTTATCCGAGAAGCGAGCGCCGACGGCGACGACGAGGTCGGCCTCACGCGTCGCCCGGGCCGCGCAGAGCGTCCCCGAGCGGCCGGTCGGACCGAGGGCCAGCCGATGGTCCTCCGGCAGCGCCCCCTTGGCCGGCAGCGTCGTCACCACGGGGATGCCCAGCCCGTCGACGATCCGGCCTAGCGCCTCGATCGCCCCGGCCGACCGGTTGACGCCGCCGCCGACGAGGAGCACCGGCCGCTCGGCCGTGGTGATGAGGTCGGCGACCTGCTCGACGTGTTGCGCCGCGGCCCGCACGCCCAGCGTGGCGCTGCGCCGCGAGGGCAGCTCGATCTGGCCCTCGACCTCGGCCAGCTGGATGTCGTAGGGCAGCTGGACGAACACGGGTCCCGGCCGGCCGCTGGTGGCGACCTTCATGGCCGTGTTCAGGACGTCCACGATCTGGTCGGGCCTGACGACCAGCCAGGCGCCCTTGGTGATCGGCCGGAAGACGCTGACCGCGTCCTCGAAGCCGTGGTAGTGCATCTCCTGCATGCCCGCCCGGCCCAGGAAATGGGTGGAGCCCGACCCGGCCAGGATGAGCACCGCCGACGTGTCGTGCATGGCGCTGGCGGTGCCGCCGACGGTGTTCAGGAGGCCGGGGCCCTTCGAACAGACGACCGGCGCGAGCCGGCCCGTGATCCGGTAGTAGACGTCGGCCATGTGCACGGCATGGGCCTCGTTCTTGGCCTGGATGCCCTTGATGTGGGGCACGTCGATGAGGCCGTCCATGAGCGGCCAGATCGAACCTCCCGCGTATCCGAAGTAATGCTGGATGCCGGCGACATCCAGCCACTGGGCGACAGCGTCAACGACCCGCATCTCGAACTCCTGTCCTGCTCCTGTTGCCTGACGGCGCAGCCGTTTCACGAAGCGAATGGGAGGGCCTGCCGCGCAGGCTTGCCGAGCCGCGGCCATCCGGGGCGGCCCGGTCCCGGGGGCGCGCCCGTGCCCGCGCCCGGTCCCGGGGGCGCTGGCCGGGGACCGGCGTCCAGCGCGGGACGGCGATGTCGTCGGCGAGGCGCTCGAAGGTCACCTGGACGGCATCGCCGACGGCGATGTCCTGGCGGTCCAGGGGCACGACGTTGCCGAACATCCGGGGCCCCTCGCGCAGCTGGACCAGGGCGACGACGTAGGGCACGAGCGGCGCCCAGAAGGGATGGTAGGCCCGCCGGAAGACCACCCACGAGAGGATCTCGCCCCGCCCCGACAGCGGCTGCCAGTGGAAGTGCGGGGAGAGGCAGCGCGGGCAGACCTCCGAGATCGGGTAGCGGATGTGGCCGCTCGGCTCGCACACCTGGAGGACCAGCTGACCGGCCGCGCAAGCCTCCCAGAAGGGCCGGTTCAGATCGCTCAGGGTGGGCAGCACGGGGCCGTCCGGAGGGGTCGTCATCTCAGCCGCCCAGGACCAGGCTGGAGGCCGTGTTGAGGTTCATGCCCCGGCCGGTGACCAGGCACGTCTGGGCCCCCACGACCTGGTGCTGGCCGGCCTCGCCTCGGATCTGGCGCACCCCCTCGACGATGTGCAGCCAGCCCTGCATGTAGGCCTCGGAGAGGTTGCCGCCGGCCGTGTTGACCGGCAGCCGCCCGCCGATACCGATCCGCTCTCCGCCCTCGACGAAGGGCCCCGACTCGCCGGGCTTCACGAACCCGGCGTGCTCCAGCCAGAAGAGGACCGAGATCGTGAAGTTGTCGTAGAGCTGGGCGACCGAGATGTCGTCCGGGCCGAGGCCGGCCATGCGGTAGGCGCGGCTGACGCTATCGGCCTGGTGGGGCAGGTACCACCAGTCCTTCGCGCCAAGGGTCTGGAGGGTGTGGCCCTGGCCCATGCCCCAGATGCGCACGGGCGGCCGGCGCAGGTCGCGCGCCCGCTCGGGAGTCGAGACGATGATGGCCACCCCGCCGTCGCTGATGAGGCAGCAGTCGAGTAGGCGGAGGGGCTCGACGATCGGGCGTGAGGCCTGGTGGTCGGCGAGGGTGATCGGCTCACGCATCGTCGCCTCAGGGTTGAGCGCGGCGTGCCGGCGGGCGCTGACCGCGACCCAGCCGAGCTGCTCGCTGGTCGTCCCGTAGAGGGCCATGTGCCGGCGGGCGCCCATGGCGCTGTTGGCGACGTTGCCGAAGAGGCCCCAGATCGCCCATGAGTCGGGCCGCCCGTAGGCCACGTCGAACCTGCTCCGGAGGCTGCGCGAGTTGTCACCGAAGACACAGGCCACCGTCGTCGCCATGCCCGTGGCCACGGCCATCGCAGCCACCTCCACGAGGGCGCCGGCGGTCGCTCCGCCCAGCGACAGCGTGGCCGTGAAGTTCGGGTCGATGCCCAGGTGCTCGCCGACGACGAGGTAGTGGCGCGCGTCGGCCGAGGCCCGGTCGGGCATGGTCAGGAGGCCATCGACGTCGTCCTTGGCGATGCCGGCGTCGTCGAGGGCCAGACGGAAGGCCTCCGTGGCCAGCGAGAGCGGCGTCTCGGCCGGCAGGTGGCCGAGCCGGCTGACACCGACCCCGACGATGGCCGCCTTGCCCCAGGGCACGCCGTCCGCCTTGTCGCTCAGCGGCCGCGGAAACGCGGCGCACGACCCTCGCGGAACGCCGCGCGGCCCTCGGCTCGATCGTCGGTCGTGGACAGGAGGGCCCACAGCGCCCGCTCGAAGGCCAGCCCGTTCTCGAGCCCCTGGCCGGTGGCCATCTGCCCGGCCACCTTCGCGGCACGCACCGAGAGGGGGGCATTGGCGACGATCGTGGCGGCCAGGGACGCCGCCAAGGCACGCAGGTCGCCCGGCTCGACGACGTCGCTGACCAGGCCGACCCGCAGAGCCTCGGCGGCGGCGATGGGCTCGCCGGTGAGGAGCATCTTCCAGGCGACCGCGGGCGGGATGGCCGCCAGGAGGCGCTGGGTCCCGCCGCTGCCGGCCAGGCTGCCGACGCGGACCTCCGGCAGCGCGAACGTCGCGTTCGTCGAGGCGATGCGCAGGTCGGCCGCCAGGGCGAGTTCCAACCCGCCGCCGGCCGCCGGCCCGTTGATGGCGGCGATGACTGGCTTGCTCAGGGCTTCGATGGGCCCGGAGATCCGGGGCAGCGGGTCGGCCAGGGGGTTCGGCGGCGGATCCGGCGGCGCTTCCTTGAGGTCGGTCCCGGCACAGAACGAGGAGCCCGAACCGGTGAGCACGACGACGCGCACCTCCGGATCCGCCTCCGCCGCGGCGGCCGCGGCGGCCAGCGCCAGGCGGGTCGCGCGGTCGATCGCGTTGCGCCGGTGGGGCCGGTCGATGATGAGCCAGGCGACGCCCTCGCCCTGTTCGACGCGCAGGCCCGCTGCGCCGCTCGACGCGAAGGTCACGCCAGGACGCCTTCTTCGACGAGCCGCTCGATCTCCTCAGTGGAGAGGCCGAGCAGCGCGCTGGCGATCTCCGCCGTGTGCTCGCCGAGCAGGGGCGGCCGGCGCAGGCTGGGCCGTTCGGCGCCGCTCATCCGGAATGGCGGCCGGGCGATGGCCATCTCGCCGATGACCGGGTGGCTCACGCGCTGCCAGTAGCCACGGGCCACGAGGTCCGGGTCGAGGAGGACGTCGGCGCTGGAATTGACGGCGGCCGCGGCGACGCCCCGGGCGCGCAGGGCGCTGACCAGCTCGCTGCGCTCGCGCTGGCTGGTCGCCTCGCCGATGAGGCGCTCCAGCTCGTCTTCGTGCAGCTTGCGCTGGAGCAGCGTCCCGAACCTTGGGTCGGCAAGCCACTCGCGATGGCCAAGGGCAGCGGCCAGGGCTTGCCAGTCGCCCTCCGCACGACAGGCGATGGCGCACCAGCAGTCATCGCCGGCGCACGCGAAGACCCCGTGCGGGCTCGCTCCGGGCACGCGGTTCCCGGCCCGCGGCCGCGTCCGCCCGCCCAGGCTCGCCTCGACGATGGCCGGACCGATGACGTTGATCGTCGACTCCAGCTGCGACAGCTCGATCTCCTGGCCCTCGCCCGTGCGCTCGCGGTGGACCAGCGCCGCGAGGAGCGCGACGAGCGCGTGGCCCGGGCTGGGGACGTGGTCGGGGTAGTGGGTCCCGGTGCCGACGCCGGGGCGGTCGGGCAGCCCCGAGAGGTCGACCAGGCCGGCGAGGGCCGAGATCGTCGAGCCGAAACCGGTGAAGGCCGCATGGGGGCCGTCGCGGCCCTGCATCGGCATGGCCAGGTAGATGACCGCCGGGTTGACTGCCCGGATCCCGGCATAGGAGAGACCCCAGCGCTCCATGACGCCCGGCCGGAAGTTGCTGGTCACGACGGAGCACCGCTCGGCGAGCTGGAGGGCGATCTCCCGGGAGCGCGGTTCGGTCATGTCCAGGGCGAAGCTGCGCTTGCTCGAGTTGCGGGTCGCAAAGTAGCCCGAGCCCTCGAGGTCCTCGGCCCCCGGCCGATACGGCGGGGCCAGCCGAAGGTTGTCGGGCCGGGCCCGGGATTCGATCTTGATGACATCGGCACCGAGGTCGGCCAGCAGCTTCGTGGTCAGCGCGCCCGCGCCGATCCAGGTGAAGTCGAGCACCCGCAGGCCGGCCAGCGGGAGCGTCGTGGAGACGGGCAGGGGCAGCGTCGCGGTCACGAGACCCAGGCCTCGTGGAGTTCCTCGAGCTGGGCCAGCGAGAGACCCAGCTCGTCGGCCAGGACGGCCCGATCGTCGGATCCCAACGCCGGGGCCGGCTGGGCCGGGCGGACCGGCGTGGCCGAGAGCCGGAACGGTGGACCCGGGAACGTCGCGTCTCGACCCAGCTCGGCGTCGGGGACCTTCACCCAGAAGTCCCGCGAGGCCAGCTGCGGGTCCGCCAGGACCGCGGCGACGTCGTTGACGGGGGCGAGGGCGATGCCCCGCCGCTGCGCCGCCCGATAGAGGTCCAGGCGCAGGCGTGATCGCGCGAAGCCACCGAAGATCTCGCCGAAGCGGGCGATGGCGGCGTCGGTCTGGCGGAACGACAGCTCCGACCAGCGCGCGTCCTCCAGCTCGGCTGCGCCCGCGGCGCCCTCCTCGCCCAGCCAGGCCACGAGGGCCGTCCACGCCCGGGAAGTGCCGACCCGGCCAGCGACCATGCTGACCGAGCCATCCGCGCAGGCGTAGACGCCGGAACCCGCCTCTCGCGGGCCGCTGCCGAGGCGCTGGCGGACCCGGCCCGTCAGCTCGAAGGTGGCGACCGTGTCCTCGAGGGCCTGAGCCACGCACTCCTGGGCCGAGACGTCGATCCAGCGGCCGATGCCGGTCCGCTCGCGATCGAAGAGCGCGACGAGGGTGGCCACCGCGGCGAAGATCGACGCGGCCACGCGGCCCTGGCCGCCGTAGGCCACGGTCGGCGGCGAGTCGGGATACCCGCCCAGGTGCAGGAGCCCGCCGCTGGCCATGATGGTCAGGTCATCGTCGTCGACGTTCTCCGGCGTCCGATCGCGGCCCAGGGCCGTGACCGAGACGTGGACGAGCCGGGGGTTGAGCGCCGCCAGCGACGCGGGCCCGAGGTCCCGGCGATCCGCGACCGCCTGGCTGAAGGTTTCGATCAGGACGTCGGCGGTCGTCACCAGCCGGCCGAGGAGCGCCCTTCCATCCGGGTGGTCGAGGTCGAGGGTGACCGACCGCTTGCCGGCGTTCACGAAGCGGTCGAAGGCGCTGACCCCCGGCCCCTGCGCGCCGGGCACGGTCGGTCCCAGGCGCCGCGTGCGCGATCCGACGGGCGGCTCGACGCGGATGACGTCGGCGCCCAGATCGCCCAGCAGGCGGGAGGCATAGGCGGCCAGCTCGTCGCCGAGATCGAGGACGCGATAGCCGCTCAGCGCTCCGGACACGCGGCGCCCGTCATCGCTCATGGGCCGGCATGTCCATCTCCCATCGGGTCCTGCTGGTCACGGCGCCACTCGATCCGACCACGACGGCGCGTCCGCGGAGGGCAGAGTCATGGTCACTTCGGGCCGTGTCCTCCGTCCGACCGGTCATGTCCTCATGATGGCAACAACGTTTGTTGCCGTCAAGCGCGACCAACGATGAACGTGTCGTCGGATGCTGGCGCCCTGCCCCGGTTCGGGCTCCCTGCGCCGGTTCAGGCTCCCTGCGCCGAGGGCCGGAGCCGAGACCGGTAGAAGATCTGCTTGCCGACTTCCGTGGCCAGGACATACGCGGCCGTGATCACGGCCAGCGCCGCCAGGACCGGCAGCGGCGGAGCGGCGAGGCCCAGCACGCCGGCCAGCGGGCTGTAGGGGATGACCAGCGTGACGACGCCCAGCAGGACGCTGGCGCCCAGCAGCAGGAGGCTTGGCCGGCTGCGGAAGAAGGGGCGGCGGGTGCGCAGCACGAACAGGACGGCCAGCTCGGTGGCCACCGATTCGAGGAACCAGCCACTCTGGAAGGCCACCTCGCCGGTCCCGAAGCCGATGCGTAAGACCGCGAAGGTGGCGAAGTCGAAGACCGAGCTGATGATCCCGAAGACGATCATGAAGTTCTGCACGAAGCCGATGTCCCACGTTTCGGGACGGTCGAGCTGTTCGGGGTCGACCTCGTCGGTGGCGATGGTCGTGGACGGGAAGTCGGTCAGGAAGTTGATGAGCAGGATCTGCACCGCGAGGAGGGGCAGGAAGGGCAGCGCCACCGCGGCCACAGCCATGCTGACCATGTTCCCGAAGTTGGCGCTGGTCGTGGTGTAGACATACTTCATCGTGTTGGCGAACGTGCGCCGCCCCTGGCGCACGCCGTCGAGCAGGACGCGCAGGTCCTTGTCGAGGAGCACGATGGCGGCCGATTCCTTGGCCACGTCGACGGCCGTTTCGACGGAGATGCCGACGTCCGCCGCGTGCAGCGCCGGCGCGTCGTTGATGCCGTCGCCCATGTAGCCGACCACCTGACCCGTCGCGCGCAGGGCACGGATGATGCGCTCCTTCTGGTCCGGCGCCACCTCGGCGAAGATGCCAACGCCCCCGACGGCCGCCGCCAGTTCGGCCTCGGAGAGGCCCGCGAGCGCCTGGCCGGTCATGACCTTCGTGCTCTCGAGCCCGACGATCCGCCCGACCTGCGCGGCGACGAGCTGGTTGTCACCGGTGATCATGCGCACGGAGACCCCGGCGGCGGCCAGATCCTGGAGCGTCTTGCTGACATCGGGCTTGGGCGGGTCGAGGAAGGTCAGGAACCCCAGGAAGGTCAGGTCCGCCTCGTCGGCCGGCTTCAGGCTCGTGGCCCTGCCGAGGTCGCGCACGGCGACACCGAGGACCCGGAAGCCCTCCGCGCTGAGGGCCTCATAGC
>JBIOIE010000070.1:0-7690 GCA_044449605.1 Candidatus Limnocylindrales bacterium
AGCAGGACGCGGCCCTTGAGGGTGCCCACCCGTACCTCCGCTCCGAGCATCGCCTCGGCGAGCGTGACCGGCACCTCGCGGTAGAGGTCCGTGCCCTTGCGCGTGAAGACCGGGTGCTCGCCGACCTTGACCTGGAGGTACAGGTGGCCGGCGTTGGGGCCGCTGCCGGCCTTGCCCGAGAGGCGGATACGCCGGCCGCTGTCGACCCCCCGGGGGATCTTCACCTCGAGGCGGCGGCCGTCGATGTCGATGAGCCGGCTCGTGCCGTGATAGGCCTCCTCGAGGCTGACCTCGACGTCGGCCTGCACGTCCTGGCGGGGCGCCGTCGCGACCCGTCCGCCGCCGGCCGCTCGCCCGGTCCCATCGAGCCCGAGCTCGGCGAGCACGGAATCGAAATCGAGGCCGGCCGTCGCCGTGCGCGTCCGTCCTCGAACGCCGCCGGCCTGCGCTCCCGGCATCGCTCCGCCGGCGCCGGCGCCGAAGAAGGTGCGGAAGAAGTCGCTGAAGCCGGCGATGTCCTCGGCGTTGCCGCGGTACTCGAAGCGGATGCCGCCCGGTGCCTGACCGCCGCTCCAGGCCGCGAACGGATCGCCGCCGCCGCCAGCACCGGCGCGCTGGTAGGTCTCCCAGTCGGCACCCAGGGCGTCGTAGGCCTTGCGCTTCTGGGGGTCGGCCAGGACTTCGTTGGCTTCGTTGATCTCCTTGAAGCGCTGTTCGGCAGCGGGGTCGCCCTTGTTGACGTCGGGATGGTGCTTGCGGGCGAGCCGGCGGAAGGCCTTCTTGATCTCGGCCGCGCTCGCCTCGCGAGGCACACCCAGGATCTTGTAGTAGTCCTTGTACTCCATGGCTCGGCCTCAACGCCCGGGTGGCCCGAACCACCCGGGCGGCGGAAGACTCAGTTGTCCGTGCGGGGCGCGACGACGACCGGCGGCTGGGGCGCCGGCGGGAAGCCGGTCTTGCCGACCGTGCCCCCGCTGCGCTCCGTGCCCCCGTCGTCGATGGCCGGTGCCGGGCGCTGGAGCGGCTTCGGGCGCCGCCGCAGCGCGGTCTCGAGGACCTGGTCCATCGAGTCGACCAGCACGAGCTTGAGGCTCTTGCGGATCTCCTCGGGCACGTCGATCAGGTCCTTCTCGTTCTTGCGGGGCAGGATGACCATACCCGCCCCGGAAAGGTGTGCGGCCAGGATCTTGCTCTTCAGGCCGCCGATGGGCAGCACCCGCCCGCGCAGGGTGATCTCGCCGGTCATGGCCACATCCTTGCGGACGGGGATGCCGGTGAGGGCGCTGACGATGGCGGTGGCCATGGTGATGCCGGCCGAAGGACCGTCCTTCGGCGTCGCCCCGGCGGGGACGTGGATGTGGAGCGTGTTCTTCTCGAAGACCTCGCGGGTGATGCCCAGCTCGTCGGCGTGGGCCCGGGTCCAGGACAGGCCGGCCCGCGCCGACTCGCGCATGACCTCGCCCAGCTGGCCGGTGAGGATGAAGTCCTCCTTGCCCTCCATCTTGGTGACCTCGACGGCGACGACGTCGCCGCCGACCTCGGTGACCACGAGCCCGGTGGCCGCACCGGTCTGGTCCTCGGCCTCCAGCTCGCCGTACTCGAAGCGGGGCGGGCCGAGGAACTCGACCAGGCGCTTCTTGTCGACGGTGACCTTGCGCTTGCGGCCCTCGGCCACCTTCCGGGCGACCTTGCGCATGACGTTGGCGATCTCGCGCTCGAGGTTGCGCACGCCGGCCTCATGGGTATAGGCCTGCACCAACTCGACCATGGCCTCGTCGGTGATCTCGATGTGCTTGTCCTTGAGGCCATGGTTGGTCATCTGCTTGGGGATCAGGAAGCGCTTCCCGATCTCGATCTTCTCCTGCTGCGTGTAGCCGGGCAGACCGATGATCTCCATGCGGTCGCGCAGCGCCGCGGGCACCGGATCGAGCAGGTTGCCGGTGGCGATGAAGAGCACCTTGGAGAGGTCGAAGGGCACCTCCAGGTAGTTGTCCTGGAAGGTGTTGTTCTGCTCGGGGTCGAGGACCTCGAGGAGGGCCGAGCTGGGGTCGCCCCGGAAGTCCATGCCGATCTTGTCGATCTCGTCGAGCATGAAGACGGGGTTGTTCGTGCCGGCCGTCTTGACGTTCTGGATGATGCGGCCGGGCAGGGCCCCGATGTAGGTCCGGCGGTGGCCCCGGATCTCGGCCTCGTCATGGATGCCGCCGAGGCTCATGCGCACGAACTTGCGGTTCATGGCCCGGGCGATGCTCTTGCCCAGCGAGGTCTTGCCAACGCCGGGCGGGCCGATGAAGGCCAGGATGGGACTGCGGATCGTGTCCGCCAGGGTGCGCACCGAGAGGTACTCGAGGATGCGCTCCTTGATCTTCTCGAGGCCGTAATGGTCCTCGTCGAGGATCACCGCGGCCCGCTTGATGTCCAGGTTGTCGACCGTGGAGACGTTCCAGGGCAGGCCGATCAGCCAGTCCACGTAGGTGCGGATGACGCCCACCTCGGGTGAGGCCGAGGGGATGCGGCTCATGCGGTCGACTTCCTTGATCGCCCGCGCCTTGATCTCGTCGGGCATGCCCGCGGCTTCGATCTTCTCGCGCAGCTCGTTGATCTCGGCCTGCTGGGGATCGTCCTCGCCCAGCTCGCGCTGGATGGCCTTGAGCTGCTCACGCAGGATGTATTCGCGCTGGGTCTTGTCCATCTCGGACTTGACCTCGGACTGGATCTTGCCCTTCAGCTCGAGGACCTCGATCTGCTGGGCCAGGAAGTTCGAGACGTAGCGCAGACGCTCGACGACGTCGATCGTCTCGAGCAGCTTCTGGCGCTGCTCGGTGGACATGTCCGGGCTATAGGCGACCATGTCGGCGAGGAGCCCGGGCTCGGTGATGTTGCGGGCGGCGACGGCCGCCTCGGGCGGCACCGGCGCGCCGGACTGCACGTACGTTTCGACCTGACCCTGGACGCTGCGCATCAGCGCCTGGACCTCGAGGCCGCTGGGATGAGCGTCGTGGAGCAGCTCGACGTCGGCGATGATGAACGGCGCCGACTGGACGAACCCGAGGACCCGCAGGCGCTGCTGGCCCTGGACGATGGCCCGCACGGTGCCGTCCTGGAGCTGGACGACCTGGGCGATCTTGGCCAGCGTGCCCACCTCGTACAGCTCCGACGGGTCGGAGATGTCCTCCGACTCGGCCTGGCGCTGGGTGACCAGGGCGATGAAGGTCTCGTCCGCCACGGCCTTGTTGAGGGCCTGGACGGACTTGTCGCGACCCACCTGGAGCGGGACGATCATCTCCGGGAAGATGACGGTCTCGCGCAGGGCGACGAGCGGCAGCTGGCGCCGATCGGGGCCGTCGGCCGGCTTCGGATCAGGGGTGCGCGGGGACATTCAGGAGCTCCTTCGGGGCGGGTAGGCTGCGCTTGGCTGGGATCGGCTGTCGGTCAGATCGGCCGGGTCGGGCTCGTTGCCCTCGTCGGCGAGGGATGGTTCGGGTTCGGCGAAGAGCGTCTCCAGGATCCGGGTGCCCATCCGCTTCTCGATCTCGAAGAGGATGCGTACGCCGGCCAGGTTGACGCCCAGGTTCTGGGTCAGGTGGCGGATCCAGAGGACCCGCCGGATGTCCTCCTCCGAATAGAGGCGGATGTTGGTGGGCGTACGCGCCGGGCATACGAGACCTTCGTCCTCGTAGATGCGCAGCGTCCGGGGATGGACACGCACGATGCCGGCGGCCACGCTGATGACGTAGACCGGCCGGGTCGGATCCCGGCCCACCCGTTCGCGCACGTTCGCGTGCACCTCCATGATCGTTGGCGGCCGCATCCATGGCGCCGCCGCTGGTACATCGAAGAAGGTAGAACTATGACAATGACGTTGTCAAGGATGTTGCGATTCCTTTAGCAGCCGACAATGTCCGGCCGGGCCGGCGCCAGGGCCGTCCGCTCGCTCAGGGTCAGGGCGTCGGCACGAGCGAGACGATCCGCCAGGCGCGCGACGCCGGCCAGTCGGTGAGGGCGCCGACCGGGTGCAGAGGCACCGAAGCAAGCTCGATGACGCCGACCTCGTCGAGGACCTCGGTCTCCTGGGTCGCCGTCGGGAACAGCCCCAGGAAGGTCGAGCGGACGCTCACGTGGCGGACGATGACGATGCTCGCTTCGGCCGTCGTCGAGCCGCCCGCGGCCGGCCCCGGCAGGAGCCGGAACTCGAGGCTGGCGAAGGGCTGGCGCGGGTCAAGACCGGCGTCGTCGCCCAGCGTTGCCGCCAGCTCGCCGAGGCGCTTCTCGATGATGGCGCCGACCGCTGCCCAGTCGGCCGCGGTCGCCGCGGCCGACTGCGGCTCGAGGAGGAGCCGGTCGCCGACCTCGGGCCGGTCCTGCCGCCAGGCCGCGACGTAACGCTCCAGCGCTGCCGTCGCCGTGGCCGTGGCGCCACCCGCCATCCAGAAGCCGCCGAAGACGACCACGGCGACCGCGATGAGGGCCAACAGCCAGATCGCGCCGCCTGCCGCGAGGCCCGAGCGAATGGCGCGCCGGTAGGCGTCGACGGCCTGGGCGGCCCAGGCCAGGAAGAAGAGGACGACCGCCAGGAAGAGGCCGTCGACCGCGTCGCCCTCGAGGCGGGGCAGGCCGACGCCGACGAGCAGGGCCAGCGCGACGACTTCGGCGAGGAGCAGGAGCCAGCCCCGCCGGTCGCTCAGGGCGATGTGGCCGAGCCCCCAGCCGATGAGGGCCAGCACGACGACGCGCGCGGCGCTCCGGCCGCTCGTCGCGGCGGGCTGTGCGGCGTCCGGGGCACCCCCCGCGGCGTCCGGGGCACCCCCCGCGGCGTCCGGGGCACCCCCGGCGTCGGTCAGGCCGGGGCCCCCAGCGCCGCGCTCGGGCCGATCAGCGCCCGATGGAGGTCGTCGGCGCACTCGGTGGCGGTGATGGCGATGACCTTGTCGCCGAGCTGGAAGGTCGTGTCGGCCCGTATCGGCTGGGCCCGCTCGTCGCGGATGAGCACGAAGAGCGTGCAGCCCTCGGGCAGGGTGATGTCGGCCGGGCGGCGGCCGAGGGCGGGCGAGCCTTCGCCGATCTGCGCCTCCAGCACCTCCAGCTCGCCGCCCTCGAGGCGGGCCAGGTGGAGGAGCTCGTGGACCGGGATGTCCTGCTCCACGGCGCCCAGGATCATCCGGGTCGGGCTGATGATGTCGTCGACCCCGAGGTGCCGGAACAACTCCTCGTTCTTGGGGTTGTTGACGCGGGCGATCGTGCGCGGCACGTCGAAGTGGTGCTTGGCCATCTGGCAGACCACGAGGTTGTCCTCGTCGTCACCGGTCACGGCGGCCACGATCGAGGCCCGGTTCGCGCCCGCCTCGGCGAGGTACTTGCCCTCGCAGCCGTCGCGGGCCAGGACGATGCTGCCGACCTCGTCGGCGATCTGGCGGGCCCGGCGGGGATCCTTCTCCATGAGCACGATCTCGTGACCGGCGGCCAGCAGCTCCTTGGTCAGGTAGTAGCCGACCTTGCCGCCGCCGACGACGATGACGTACACGGCCTCAGGCCTCCCTGGCGGGCATCGCCGCCGCCGCCGGCGGCCCGTCGCCGTGATCGTGTCCGCCACCCTCGCTGACGCCACGCGAGCCCGGCTCGGCGGGCAGCCCGGCATGGACGGCCAGCGCGTCGACCATCATCCGGGTGCGGCAGATCGTGGCGAAGCCGAGCGCGGTGTAGGCCTCGGCCCGCACGGGGTCGTTGACCTTGGCCACGACGTTGGGGATCTCGAGCGTCTCGGCCGCCAGCTGGGCGGCCAGGATGTTGCGGTTGTCGCCCTCGGTCAGGGCATAGAAGAGGTCGACGCCGGCGGCACCGGCGCGGCGCAGGACGTCCTCATCGGTGCCATCACCGCGGATCGCGGTGCCCGCGAAGTCGGCCTCGAGGCGGCTGAAGGCCTCCGTGTTGAGGTCGAGGACGGTGACGTCGTGGCCGGCCCGCGAGAGCACGTCGGCGATGCCCGCGCCGACCCGTCCACAGCCCACGATCATGGCCCTCACGGCGATCTCCTCACAGCCGGTCCGGTGCGCCCAGGCCGGCTCCGACGGCGACGGCCGGCTCGCGACCCCGGGCGGCCTGGCTGGCGATCGGCTCGCGCACCACGAGCACCTCGCAGGGGGCGTTCTGGAGCACGTAGGGGACGGTCCGGCCGATGGCGAAATCGCCGCCGAACTTCTTGCGGTAGGGCAGCCCGAGCAGGAGCAGGTCGGCCCCCAGGGCGGCCGCTTCGTCGACCAGCGCGGCGCCGACGTCGCGGGCCTGGAGCAGCGAGGTCTCCATGCGGCAGCCGTTCCGCTCGGCGACACCCTCGGCCAGGTCGAGCACGGCCGAGGCCGCCTCGTTGCCGCTGGCGATGTCCTCGGCCAGGTCGTGCGACCAGGTCACCTCGACCACGTGGACCCCGACCAGCGAGGCCTTCGCCGCGCGCGTCAGTTCGCAGGCAAGGCGGACCACGAGGGCATCGGTGGGACCCCCGCTCAGGCCGATGACGACCCGTCGGAAGGAATGGGGGTGGGCGTCGGGCATCGGCGCACAGGGTACCACCGGCGACTTCGTACTTCGGGTTCGCGAGCGGGCGGAGACGCGCTCATTGGCCCCGATCCAGCCGTTCCACGAGCCGGCTTGGCAGCCCCACTGCGCGCATCCGGGCCTGGGTCGTGCCGATGTCGTAGGCCACCCGCCGCCAGCGGACCGTCCGAGCTTCGGTGTCGAAGAGGATGGCCGAGGCGCGCGAATCGCCGTCTCGCGGCTGACCGACGCTGCCCGGGTTGAGGAGGGTCCGGCGCTCGTCGACCTCAAGAATCGAGCCGTCCGATGGGGCCAGCGTCTCGACCCGGCCGTCCTCCTCGCGGAAGACCAGGGGGATATGGGTGTGGCCGACGAAGGCGTGCGGGGTCGTCATGACAGCCAGGTTGGCCCGCGCCGCCGGCACCGTCAGGAGGTATTCCCAGGTCGGATCGCGCGGGCTGCCGTGGGCCAGCGTGAAGTCGCCCTCCTGGAGCGTTGCCGGGAGCGCGCCCAGCCAGGTCCTGGTCGCCGAGCTGATGAGGCCGGCGGTCCAGACGACGGCAGCCCGGGCGTCCGGGTTGAACTCGCTGGTGGCCAGTTCCCCGAGCGCGGCGGCATCGTGGTTGCCCCGCACGCCGCGGGCCCCGGCTTCGCGCAGGCGGGTCACGACGGCGTCGGGTTCGGGGCCGTAGCCGACGATGTCCCCGAGCTGCCAGATGGCGTCGAAGGGAGCCAACGCCGCCAGCACGGCCTCCAGCGCCGGCAGGTTGGCGTGGATGTCCGAGAGGACCGCGATCCGCATCTGGCCAGAGGTTAGCCGCCCCCCGACGGCGGCGCTCGGCGGATGGCGACGAGGCAGTGATCGGCCAGGCCGGGCACCGCCACCGTTTCGTGGACGGCGATCGCCCCCCCGAGGCGCCTCAGGCCAGCCTCGGCGGAGCGCTCCTCGGCCGCCAGGGCACCGTCGCCGGCGTCCCGTTTCCAGGCCACGAGCCAGCCGCCCGGTCGGAGGAGGGGCAGGCCGAGTTCGGCCAGGCGGCCCAGGTCGGCCACGGCTCGGACGGTGACGACATCCCAGCCCGCGCGGTGCTCCGGGCGGCCGGCGAGCGTCTCCGCCCGCCCGGCGATGACCTCGACCTGCGGCGGCTGGCCGCCGGCGGCG
>JBIOIE010000071.1:0-7656 GCA_044449605.1 Candidatus Limnocylindrales bacterium
CGAGCCGCGGCCTCCAGGACGGCCTCGACCGTGCCTGCCGGTTCGAGCGCCCCCGTGGGGTTGTTGGGATCGCACAGCCAGGCCACGGCCACGTCGGCCAGGGCGCCTGCCACGCGCTCGATGTCGAGGGCGAAGCCGTGTTCCGGCCCGAGACGGGGGACGACGACCACCCGGGCCGCGCGTTGCGAGGTGAGCACGCCGTACATGCCGTACGTCGGGACCGGAACGAGCGCCCCACTGCCGGCGGGCAGCATCGCTTTGGCCACGAGATCGAGGATCTCGTCCGCGCCGCAGCCGACGACGATCTCGTCGCTGCCGACCCCGACATAGTCCGCGATCGCCGCGGTCAGCTCCTCGTACTCGCTGTCGGGGTACTCGTTGAGGGGCGGATCGAACGGACCCGCCAGCACCTCGCCGAGCCAGTCCGGCTGGGCGGGGGAGGTGTTCGTGTCGAACCGGACGACGTCCTCGGGCCGCACGCCATAGCGGGCCGCGATGGCGCGATCGGACGGCTCCCAGGTGTAGACCTGGGTCGTGCCCGTTCGGCGGGCCGCGTCGGTCACCGGGTGCAGGCGGTGGCTCAGTGGCCGGCCGCCTCGACCTCCTTCTTGTGCGTGTCGATGATCTTCTGGGCGATGTGGGGCGGTACTTCCTCGTACGTGGCGAGATCGGCGCTGAAGCGGCCGCGCCCGTGCGTGAGGGAGCGCAATTCGGTCGCATAGGTAGCCAGTTCGGCCATGGGCACGGTCGCCCGGACGACCTGCACGTCGCCGTCGCTGTCGAGGCCGAGGACCCGGCCCCGGCGCGTGTTGAGGTCGCGGTTGACGTCGCCCATGTACTGCTCGGGGACGGTCACGACGATCTCCATGATCGGTTCGAGGAGCACGGGGTTCGAATCCTGGATGCCCTTCTTGGTGGCCATCGAGGAGGCGATCCGGAAGGACATCTCGTTGGAGTCGACGGCGTGGAAGGAGCCGTCGTAGAGGGTCGCCCTGAAGTCGACCACCGGATAGCCGGCCAGGGCCCCTTCAGAGGCCACCTCGCGGACGCCCTTCTCGACGCCCGGGAAGAAGCTCTTGGGGACCGAGCCGCCGACCACCTTCTCGGCGAACGCCACGCCGCCGCCCGGGTTCGACTCGATCTCCAGCCAGACGTGGCCGAACATGCCGTGGCCGCCGGTCTGCTTCTTGTAGCGGCCCTCGACCTTGGTGTGGCCGCGGATCGTCTCGCGGTAGGGGATGCGCGGCGGGCGGGTGACCACGGCGGCGCCGAACTTGCGCTTGAGGCGCTCCGAGACGACGGCGATCTGGTTCTCGCCCTGGGCGTAGAGGACCTGCTCGCCGGTCTCCGAGGGCCGCTCGAGGCGGAGGGTCGGCTCCTCCTCGAGCAGGCGGGCGAGGGCCGAGCCCAGCTTGTCGAGGTCGGCCTTCGTCTGAGGCTCGATGGCCACACCAAGGGTCGGGGGCGGGAAGTCGAGCGGGGCGAGGCGAAGTGGATGATCGCGGCTCGAGAGAGCGTCGCCGGTCTTCGTGTGGGCGAGCTTGGCGACCGCGCCGATGTCGCCGGCACCGATCTCGCCGACCGGCTCCTGGTCCTTGCCGTGCAGGAGGAGCAGCTGGCCGATGCGCTCCTCCTCGCCGCTCTCGGCGTTCCAGACATGGTCGTTGTTGCGGAGCGTGCCGCTGTAGACCCGGAAGTAGGTCAAGCGGCCGACGAACGGGTCGGCCGTCGTCTTGAAGACCCGGGCCAGGAGCGGTCCGCCGCGCTCGGATGTCAGCCGCTCCTCGGCGTCGCCCTTGCCGAGCCCCGCCGGCGTGACCACCTCGGCGGGGGAGGGCAGGTAGCGGACGATCGCGTCGAGGAGGCCCTCTACCCCGATGTTCTTCTCGGCGCTGACCGCCACCACCGGCGCCAGGACGCTCTCGCGCACGCCCTTGTGGAGGCACGCCTCCAGCTCCGCGTCGGAGATCTCCTCGCCCTCGAGGTACTTGGTCAGCACATCGTCGTCGGCCTCGGCGGCGGCCTCGAGGAGCTGCTCGCGGCGCCGGGCGACCTCCGCCTCCAGCTCGGCCGGGACGGGGACCTCGCTGCGCACGCCCTTCTCGTAGCGGAAGGCCCGCCGGTGGACGAGGTCGACATACCCGCTGAAGTGTTCGCCCGCGCCGATGGCCAGCTGGAGCGGCGCGATCTTGGGGCCGAAGGCCGTACGCAGGGCATCGAGGGCCCGGGTCGGGTCGGCGTTCTCGCGGTCGGAGCGGGTGATGACGAAGAGCGCGGCGGTGCCGAGCTTGCGGCCGAGGGCCACGGCCGTTTCGGTGCCCGCCTCCACGCCGCCCGAGGCGTCGATGGCGATGATGGCCCCGTCGACGGCCGCGAAGGCCTCCACGACCTCGCCCACGAAGTCGGCGTAGCCGGGGGTGTCGACGAGGGTGATCCGGTGCCCGTCCGTCTCGAGGCTGGCCACGGCCAGGGAGAGCGAGAGCTGGCGCTTCTGCTCCTCGGGCTCGAAGTCGAGGCTGGCCGTCCCGTCGTCCACGCGGCCAAGGCGGGGGATCGCTCCGGCAGCGTGGAGCAGATGCTCGCCGAGGGTCGTCTTGCCGGCGCCCGCGTGGCCGGCCAGGACGACGTTGCGGACGTGCGCGGCATCGACGCTCTTCATCTAGGGCGGACCTCTCGTCAGGGGCAGGGCGGCCAGGACGGGTGCCGAGGTGACCCGGCGGCCGGCGGGGGTCATTCTAGTAGAATCCGGAACGATGTCCGGTCACTCCAAGTGGTCCCAGATCAAGCGCCAGAAGGGCGCCAACGACGCCAAGCGCGGCGCGGTCTTCACGAAGGTCGCCCGGGAGATCGCCATGGCGGCCCGAGAGGGCGGCGGAGACCCTGACGCCAACTTCAAGCTGCGCCTAGCGATGGAGAAGGCGCGCGCCGTGAACATGCCGGCCGACATCATCAAGCGCGCCATCGAGCGTGCCGCCGGTGCAGGCGAGGGCGTCCACTTCGAGGAGATCGCCTACGAGGGCTACGGCCCGGGCGGCGTGGCCATCCTCGTCGAGGCGGCGACCGACAACCGCAACCGCACCGCCGCCGATGTCCGGGCCATCTTCACCAAGGCCGGCGGCCAGCTCGCCGGCTCGGGCGCAGTGGCCTGGCAGTTCGAGCCCCGCGGGCTCATCGCCATCCCCCGCGGCAAGGGCGACCCGGACGAGGTCGGCCTGCTGGCCATCGACGCCGGGGCCGACGATGTCGATGCGGAGAGCGACCCCATCGAGGTCTTCACCGACCCCGGCCAGCTCGAGGCGGTCCGCCGGGCGCTGGAGTCGGCCGGAGTGCACGTCGAGTCGGCAGAGCTGATCATGCAGGCGCGCAACACGGTCGAGGTGGATGCCGCTCACGCACGTTCGAACCTGCGCCTCATCGAACACCTCGAGGACCACGACGACGTCCAGCGCGTGACCGCCAACTTCGAGATCCCCGACGACGTCTTCGCCGAGGCGGCCTCGGCTTGATCGTCCTGGGCATCGATCCTGGGACGGCCCTGACCGGCTACGGCCTCGTCGAGCGCACCGGCAGCCGATTGCGGGCCATCGACTACGGGTGCCTGGAGACGCCGTCGACCATGGTCCTCCCGGAGCGTCTTGTGCTCATCGCCGACGGGCTCATCGAGCTCATCGAGACCCATCGGCCCGATCTCGTGGCGGTGGAGCGCCTCTACTTCAACAAGAACGTCCAGACCGCCCTTGCCGTCGGCCAGGCCCGCGGTGTCGCGCTGTTGACCGCGGCCCGCTACGGGCTGCCGGTCCACGAGTACGGCCCCAGCGAGGTGAAGATGGCCGTGACCGGCTACGGCCGGGCCGAGAAGGACCAGGTCCAGCGCATGGTCCAGACCGTCCTCGGGCTGGCCGTCCTGCCTCGGCCCGACGACGCTGCCGACGCCCTTGCCATCGCCATCTGCCTCGCTCACGCCCAGCGCCCCGCGGCCTGACGGGAAGCGGCCATGATCGCGTCGCTCGAGGGGCTGGTCGACTCGGTGGGCCTGGATTCGGTGGTCCTCGAGATCGCCGGTATCGGTTACAGGGTGTACGTGGGCACGGGCACGATCGCGGCGGCGCGTCCGGGAACGCGCCTGAAGCTGCACACGCACCACCTCGTGCGCGAGGACCTGGAGGCCCTCTACGGCTTCCGCAGCGTCGAGGAGCTGGGCTTCTTCGAGCTGCTCCTGACCGTCACCGGCGTCGGCCCCAAGGTCGCCCTCGCGATCGTCTCGTCGCGGGCGGTGGCCGACCTCCAGCTCGCCGTCCTGCAGGGCGACGAGGCCGTCCTGACCGCCGTCAGCGGCGTCGGGCGCAAGCTCGCCGCCAGGGTCATCCTGGAGCTGCGCGAGAAGGTCGCCGCGGCCGGTTCCGCGGCCGTCGGCGGCGGCACGGCGGCGGGCAGTGAATCCGAGGTCGTGGCCGCGCTCCAGGCACTGGGCTACTCCGCCGCCGAGGCGCGTGACGCCGCCCGCTCCACGGTCGCGGCGGGCCCCCCCGGCGCCTCCCTCGAGGAGCGCGTCAAGGCGGCCCTGCGGGCGCTCCGCCGCGAGTAGTCCCCGGTCGCGCCGAGCATGAGCGCGTCCTGCCGACGTCGAACACTTGTTCGCATCGACGTGCGGACCTGCTAGACTCGCAGCCGATGGACGAACAGGGACGCGTCGTGGGCTCTGCCGCCCTGGCCGTGGAAGAGGCCGTCGTCGAGACGAGCCTCCGGCCGCGCATCCTGGCCGAGTACATCGGCCAGGAGAAGGTCAAGGCGAACCTGCGCATCCTGCTCGAGGCGGCCCGCCAACGAGGGGAGGCGGCCGACCACATCCTCCTCTACGGTCCGCCCGGCCTGGGCAAGACGACGCTGGCCAACATCGTCGCCCGGGAGCTGGGCGTCTCCATCCACACGACCAGCGGGCCGGCCATCGAACGCCCGGGCGACCTGGCCGCCATCCTGACCAACCTTGACGAGCGTGACGTCCTCTTCATCGACGAGATCCACCGCCTCAACCATGCGGTCGAGGAGATCCTCTATCCGGCCATGGAGGACTTCGCCATCGACGTGATGATCGGCAAGGGCCCCAACGCCCGTTCGCTGCGCCTGAGCATCAAGCCCTTCACGGTCGTCGGCGCCACCACCCGCGCCGGCCGCATCAGTTCCCCATTGCGCGACCGGTTCGGGGCCGTGCACCGCCTGGACTACTACGAGACGGCCGAACTGGCCACGATCGCCGAGCGCTCGGCGGGCATCCTCGGGGTGGCCATCGACCGGGAGGCGGTCGAGATCCTGGCCCGCCGGGGGAGGGGCACGCCGCGCATCGTCAACCGCCTCCTGAAGCGCGTCCGCGACTTCGCCCAGGTCAAGTCGGACGGGCGGATCACGGCCCGCGAGGCGGATGCCGCGATGCTGGCCATGGACATCGACGACGAGGGTCTCGACACGACCGACCGGCGCCTGCTCGCCGCGATCATCCAGAAGTTCGCATCCGGCCCGGTCGGCGGGGCCGCCGTCGCGGCGATCCTGGGCGAGGAAGTCGAGACCATCGAAGACGTCTACGAGCCCTACCTGCTGCAACTCGGCTTCCTCGACCGGACGCCCCAGGGCCGGGTGGCCACCGAGCGCGCCCGGGAGCACCTCCGTAGACTTGGCTACGACGTGCCCCCGGCCCGCCGGCCGGAACGGCTCGACGCCGGTCTCTGGGACGGCGTGACTACCGAAGGAGCGCCGGCCGAATGAGCGTGGCACAGCCCGGCGTCACGACGCCGACCGACGGCCTGGCTCTGGCGACCCGCGGCCTGATCAAGCGCTTCGGCCCGCGGACCGCCCTGGCCGGCCTGGACCTCTCGGTGCCGAGCGGCGTGGTCTACGGCTTCCTGGGCCCGAACGGCGCGGGCAAGACGACGACGATGCGCCTGCTCACCGGTCTCATCCACGCCGACGGCGGCACGATCGAGCTGCTGGGCAGGCCCTTCGGGCGGGGCGACCGCCGCCGCCTCTTCAAGGTCGGCGCGATCATCGAGGCGCCTGCCTTCTACCCATACCTGTCGGGGCGCGAGAACCTCCGGGCCCTGGCCGCCAGCGGGGTGCCCACGCCCTGGATCCGCGTCGACGAGCTCCTCGAGCTGGTCGGCCTGCGCGACAGGGCGGGCGACCAGGTCTCGGCCTACTCGCTGGGCATGAAGCAGCGCCTCGGCATCGCCGCGGCGATGCTCAGCGACCCCGACTTGCTGCTCCTCGACGAGCCTGCCAACGGCCTCGACCCGGCCGGCATCGTGGCCATGCGCGACACGCTCCGCCACCTGGCTTCGACCGGCAAGACGGTCTTCGTCTCCAGCCACATCCTCGGTGAGGTCCAGCAGCTTGCCGACGTGGTCGGCATCATCGCCGCAGGCAAGCTCGTCCGCGAGGCGCCCATCGAGGCCCTCCTGGCCAGTGCCGGCGAGGTGCGGGTGCAGGTGGCGACGGCCGAGGTCCCTGCCGCTGTCGGCCTCATCCGGGGCATGGTCGGCGCGGAGGCCGTGGCCGACGCCGCCAATGCGGACGGCTGGATCTCGGTGCGCAGCGACCAGGTCGGGCCGGCCGAGATCAACCGGACCCTGGCGGGCGAGGGCATCTACGCCTCCGGGCTGACCTCGGGCAGCGACCTCGAGTCCCTCTTCCTCGAGTTGACCGGCGGCGAGCCGGCGCCCGGCGGCGACGGTGCTTTCCAGGGCATCCGCTCATGAGGATCTTCCGCTCGACCCTGCGCAAGCTCGTCCGCCGGATGGCGACCTGGGTCACCTTCGGCCTCCTCGTCGCCCTGCTGGGGCTCATCTTCCTGGCCGTCGGCGCCAGCTCCAAGCAGTTGGCCGGCCGGCCCGGCGCCGAAGCATCGCTTCAGCTCCTGACCTTCCCCCAGACGTACGCCTTCCTGGTCGCGTTCCTGGTCGGGCTTGGCGGCCTGTTCGCGGTCATCTACGGCGCCGCGGTGGCGGGCTCCGAATGGGGCTGGGGCACCCTCAAGAACGCCGTCGCGCGAGGCGAGAGCCGCAGCCGCTACATCGTCCTCACCTTCGCCGGGGTAGGCCTGCTGGTCGGCATCGGCCTGCTCCTCGCCTTCATCATCGGCGTCCTCGTCGCCATCGTCGGGGCGACCATCGCCGGGATCTCGACCACCGGCATCGGCGACGCGGAGACCATCAAGACACTGCCCGACAAGCTGGCGCGGGGCTGGCTGGCGATCGCCGAGGAGGGCGCCATCGGTTTCGCCATCGCCACCATCGCCCGCAGCCAGTTGGCCGGCATCGGGGCCGGCATCGCCCTCTACTTCGGGGAGAGCTTCGCAGCCATCTTCCTGCCCGACGTCGTGCGCTGGTTGCCCTTCCAGGCCGCGACGGCGGTCCTGGGCGGGGGCGCCGGCGGCGGACTCACCAACGGCGCCGCGCGGGAGCCGCTGGCGCCCGATGTCGCCCTCGTCGTCGTCGTCGCCTGGTTGGTGGGTTCGATCGTCGTCGCCGCCCTATTCACCGAGCGGGCTGAGATCGGGGGGTGACCTCGCCCGCCATCCGCGTCCTGGCGACCGCCGGCCAGCCGGCCCGCTTCGAGGTCCTCCGACCGATCCCGGCGGATGGCTCCACGCAGGCGCGCCTGGGTCGC
>JBIOIE010000072.1:0-7644 GCA_044449605.1 Candidatus Limnocylindrales bacterium
CCCCCCCCCCGGGGGGGGCGGCCCCCCCCCGGGGGGCGCCCCCCCACGTCCATGCTCGGCCGGGGCTCTCTGCGAGGCCTGCGTGACCACCGAGATCACCAGCGTGGCCGCCCCGGCCCTCGAGATGCGTGGCATCACGAAGCGCTATCCGGGCGTCGTCGCCAATGATCACATCGACCTGGACGTCCGCCCGGGGGAGATCCACGCCCTCCTTGGGGAGAACGGCGCAGGCAAGACCACCCTCATGAACATCCTCTACGGCCTCGCCCGGCCCGACGAGGGAGAGGTCCTCCTCGACGGGCTGCCCGTCCGGATCGCCGGACCAAGCGACGCGATCGCGCGAGGCATCAGCATGGTCCACCAGCACTTCATGCTGGTGCCCGTGCTCACGGTCGCCGAGAACATCCTCCTGGGCGAGGAGACGATGGCTGGTCGCATCTTCCTCGACCGGGCCGAGGCGCGGAAGCGGATCCGTGCGCTCGGGGAGCGCTTCCGATTCGAGATCGATCCGGACGTGCGGGTCTCGACCCTGTCGGTCGGCTGGCAGCAACGGGTCGAGATCCTCAAGGCGCTTTACCGTCAGGCGCGGATCCTCGTGCTCGACGAGCCGACCGCCGTCCTGACGCCCCAGGAGACCGAGGAGATCTTCGCCGTCTTGCGGCGTCTGGCCGCCGAGGGCCACAGCATCGTCTTCATCAGCCACAAGCTCTACGAGGTGCTGGAGATCGCCGACAGGATCACGGTCATCCGGCGGGGCCGCGTCGTGGGGACGAGGATCCCGTCGGAGACCAACGAGAACGATCTGGCCGAACTCATGGTCGGCCGCGAGGTCCAGCTGACGGTCGATCGGGGCGAATCGCACCCGGCCGGGGTGAGCCTCCAGGTGGAGGGCCTGCGGGTCGTCGACGATCGCGGATCTCTGGTCGTGCGGGGCGTCGACCTCGAGATCAAGGCGGGCGAGATCCTCGGCGTCGCGGGGGTGGCCGGTAATGGTCAGGATGAATTGATCGAGGCGCTCATCGGCCTCCGCCGTCCCACCGGCGGCCGAGTCACGCTGGCCGGCCATGACGTGACCGGACACAGCCCAAGACAGCTCAATGAGGCGGGTGTGGCGTTCGTCCCCGCTGACCGGCAGCGGTTCGGGCTCGTGCTCGCTTTCGACGTCTCCGACAACCTGGTCCTGACCAGCTATCATCGCCCGCCGTTCGCGCACGGGATCCTTCGTCAGGATGCCGCGATCGAAGCTGCCGCCATGGAAACGGTCGCCGCGTTCGACGTCCGCACGCCATCGGTGCACACGCGGATGAGCACGCTGTCCGGGGGCAATCAGCAGAAGGTCGTCGTGGGCCGCGAATTCGGGCGCGACCTCCGCCTGCTCATCCTCGATCAGCCCACCCGTGGTCTCGACGTCGGGAGCATCGAGTTCATCCATCGCCTGACGATCGCCAAGCGCGACGCGGGAACGGCCGTGCTCCTGGTGTCCGCCGAACTTGACGAGATCCTCGAGATGTCCGATCGGATCGCCGTCATCTATCGCGGCGAGATCGTGGCCGTCGTCGATGGTCCGACCGCCGACCGCAATGCGATCGGGCTCCTGATGGCCACGGGGGGCCGTGCTTCCGCCGACGCCTCCCCGGTGCCGGCGTGACCGCCGCGCCGGCCGCCGGCGCTGGAGTCCCGGGGTTGATGCGACGGGCGGGAGCCCTCGTTGCGCTGCCCTTGATCTCGATCGGCCTGGCCCTTGTCGTCGGGGCCGTCATCATCCTCGGGTCCGAGATCCTGATCCCCGGGCAGACCTTCGATCCGCTCCTGCCGATCCGGGCGTACGGGGCTCTCGTCCAAGGTGCGATCGGCGTTCCGCCGAGCCTGAACGCCATCGTCAACACCTTCGTAGCGACGGCGCCGCTGGTGCTGGCCGGGCTGTCGGTCGGGTTTGGCTTCAAAGCCGGCCTCTTCAACATCGGGGCGCAGGGCCAGTTCCTCGTGGGCGCCCTGGGCGCCGTGGCGGCCGGCATCGCCGTCAGCTCCCAGCCGAGCATCATCGCGATCCCCATCGCCCTGGCCGGCGGGATGCTGGCGGGTGCGGCGTGGGGTTTCATCCCGGGCATCCTCAAGGCCACGTCGGGTGCGCACGAGGTCGTGACGACGATCATGCTCAACTACGTCGCCATCAGCCTCGTGGCCGCCGTCGTCAGCGGCCCGCTCAACGTCCCCGGCGCACCCTCGCCGATCACCCCGGACGTCGGCAACGCGGCGCTGCCCATCATCATCGGCCGAAACGCCCATCTCGGCCTGCTGATCGCGCTCGGGGCGGTGGGGGTGATGTCGTGGTTGCTGAACCGCACGACGTTCGGCTTCGAGGTCCGCACCGTCGGCGCGAACCCCGACGCTGCGCGCTACGCCGGGATGCACCCCCGCCGCCTCATCGTGGTCGTCATGTCGATCTGCGGCCTGCTCTCCGGCCTCGCCGGCGCGGGCGATATCCTGGGCAACGCGCACCATCTGACCAGTTCGTATGGCACCACGGTCGGCTTCGACTCGATCGCCGTCGCCCTCCTCGGCCGCTCGAACCCGGTCGGCATCCTCTTTGCCGCTCTGCTGTTCGGGGGCATGAGGGCCGGGGCGCCGCTCATGCAGATCAGCGCCGGCATCCCGGCCCAGCTGGTCGATGTCCTCCAGGCGACGATCCTCCTGTTCCTCGTCGCCGCCCCCGTCCTGCGACGCGTCCTTCACCTGCGCGGGACGGCCCCGACCCTCGATGTACCGTCGAACTTCACCCGCACGTACGGTGGTGGGGACACCGCGACCGAGTGATGGACTCTCTCATCAGCGCCCTCTACAGCGTTCCGGTGGCGGGTCTGCTCTTCCAGCTGATGGGCTACCTCGTCGCGGTGCTCCCGTTGGTCGCCCCGATCATGCTCAGGGTGGCGGCTCCGTTGACCCTCGCGGCTCTATGCGGCGTGGTCTGCGAGCGCTCCGGGGTCGTCAACATCGGCATCGAAGGCACCATGCTCGTGGCGGCGTTCGTCGGCTGGGTGGTGGGCGTCGCCCTGCTGCCAGTCATGGGCGGTACTCCCTCGCCGATCTTCGGGATCACACCCGCCCTGGCCGTCGCCTTCGTCGCCGCGCTCGGGGCGGCCATGCTCCTGTCGCTTCTCCACGCCTGGTTATCGATCACCGTCCGGGCCGACCAGATCATCAGTGGCACGATCGTGAACATCGCGGCGTTCGGCGTGACGGGATACCTCAACGAGCTCATCTCGAAAAGCTCACCGACCAGCGCCGGCGCCTTCACCGCGTTCACCCCGCCCGCCGCCCTCGTGCAGATCCCCCTCATCGGCTGGATCTTCAACATGTTCCTCAATCAGGGGCCGATCACCATGTCGGTCCTGGTGATCGTCGTGGCTCTGCAGATCCTCCTGTTCCGCTCCCGTTGGGGCCTTCGGACGCGCGCCGTCGGCGAGCATCCGCAGGCGGCCGAGACCGTGGGCATCGACGTGATCCGCGTCCGCTATCGCAACGTCGTCCTGGCCGGCCTGCTCGCGGGCATGGCGGGCGCCGCGTTGAGCATGGAGCTGACCGACTCGTTCCAGGACGGGATGACGGCCGGTCGCGGCTTCATCGGCCTGGCGGCGATGATCATCGGCCGCTGGTCGCCTCTCGGCGCGTTCGGGGCCGCCATGCTGTTCGCTTCAGCGACGGCCGTCTCGCAGTCGATCACGTTCGCCCCGCCGGCGGGCGAGCTGGGACGGCTGCTGGCATCCATCCCTGGTCAGTTCTGGGACGCGCTCCCCTACATCGTGACGATCATCGTCGTGGCCGGCCTCGTCGGCCGGAGCATCCCGCCCGCCGCGGACGGGCGGCCGTACGAACGCGAGGCCGCGACGTAGCGCCGATGCTCGAGCGCGCGACGGTCCCGCCGGCCGAGCTGGGCTACGACCCGTGGTCGATCGACTTCATCGCCGATCCCTACCCCGCCCTGGCCCGTCTGCGCCGGGAGCAGCCGGTGCTGTACGACGAGCGCACGAACCAGTGGCTGGTGGCCGGCCACGCCGATATCAACGCGCTGCTGCGCGATCGGCGGCTGGGCCGCTCGTACCTGCATGTCGCCTCGCACGCCGAGTGGGGTCGCCCCGACCCGCCGGCCTGGCAGGCCCCCTTCTGGGATCTGCTCAGCCACGAGATGATCGACCTGGAGCCGCCCGACCATACCCGCCTGCGGCGGCTGGTGTCGACGGCCTTCACGCCGCGGACGGTAGAGAACCTGCGCCCGCGCATCGGCCAGGTGGTCGACGGGCTCATCGACCATGTGCTGGAGCTGGGCGAGTTCGACCTCATCGCGGATCTCCTGGAGGAGGTCCCGGTGACGGTCATCGCCGACCTGCTGGGCATCCCGCCGCAGGACCGCCATCTGCTCCGGCCCTGGTCGGCCGACATCACGCTGATGTACGAGCTGAATCCCAGCGAGGCCTTCCAGCAGCGCGCCACCGATGCCAGCGCCGCCTTCGCCGACTACCTGCGCGGCCTCGCCCGTGCCCGGCGGCGCCAGCCGACAGGAGATCTGATCAGCGAGCTGGCCGCGGTGGCTGAGGCCGGGGACCGGCTGACCGAAGATGAGCTGGTGGGCACGGCCGTCCTGCTCCTCAACGCCGGCCATGAGGCCTCCGTCAACGGGGCCGCCAACTCGTGGTGGGCGCTCTTCCGCCATCCGGCGGCGCTCGCCGAGCTGCGCGCCCGACCCGACCTGGTGCCCACCGCCGTCGAGGAGCTGCTGCGTTTCGACACGCCGGCCCCCATGTTCGAACGGTGGGTGCTGGAGGACATCGAGCTCTACGGGCGGCGGATCCCCCGCGGCCAGGAGCTGGCCCTCCTCTTCGCCTCGGCCAACCGCGATGAGCGGGTCTTCGCGCGGGCCGACGAGATCGTCCTCGACCGTGCCCCCAACCCGTACCTCTCGTTCGGGGCGGGCATCCACTACTGCCTGGGGGCCCCGCTGGCCAAGCTCGAGTTCGAGATCGTCTTCCAGCGCATGCTCGAGCGGCTGCCCCGCCTGGAGCTGGTGCGCGAGCCGACCTGGAAGCCACGCTACGTGCTGCGCGGCCTGCAGGCGCTGCCCGTCCGCGTCTGAGGGCGGCGATGGACGACGGCGCCAGTGACGGGGCAGACCGGTCGCCACGCGCGGACGACCGGCAACGCGCGGCCGACATGCTCGACCTCCAGGAGGGCCGCGGGCCGGTGCCCTTGCTGGACGAGGTCGGCGCCCAGGACCTCCTGCGCCGGGCGCGGCGGATCGCCGTCGTGGGCGCCTCACCCGACCGCGATCGGCCGTCCCACAGCGTGATGCGCTATCTCCAGGCGCAGGGCTACGAGTGCGTGCCCATCAACCCCACCACGCGTGACGTCCTGGGCGTGCCCGCCTTCGTCTCGCTGGAAGCCGCGGCGGCCGCCAGCGGGCCATTCGACATCGTCGACGTCTTCCGCCGGCCCGAGTACACGCCCCCCATCGCCGCGTCCGCGGTGGCCACCGGCTGCCACGCCCTTTGGCTGCAGCTGGGCGTGGTGGACTGGGCGGCGGCGCGCATCGCTCACGACGGCGGGTTGGCGGTGGTGATGGACCGCTGCACGGCTATCGAACACCGCAAGCTGCGCGGCCGCTGACCGGGATGCGGTCGCTCAGGCCGCGCGAGCCCCCAGCGCCAGCACGATGAGCACGACGCCCACGGCCGCCAGCCCGCCCCAGCGCAGGACCTGGCCACGCAGTTCGGCGCGCATCAAGTCGGCACTGGACGGGCCAGGCTCGTCGACCGTCCGGCCGCCGCGCCACGACTCGTAGCGGCGCAGGTTGGCCTCGTGTGCGGCCAGGGCGCGGGCGCGCTGCCAGGCACCCCACGCGCGCCATCCGCCGAGGCCCGCGGCGACGGCCCCGACGACCAGCAGGAGCCAGGAGAACGACCCCACGACCTCAGTCCCCGCCCGCCAGGCGGGCCTCGAGCAGCGCGCGGACCGCCTCCGCGTTGGCCTGGCCGCGGCTGGCCTTCATCACCTGGCCGACCAGGAAGCCGACGGCCTGGGTCTTGCCCGCCCGCACCTCGGCCACCGCCGCCGGATGCTGGGCCAGGACCTGGTCGACCAGCACGGCAAGGGCGGCCGGGTCGTTGATCTGGCGCAGGCCCAGGCGCGCCACGATGGCGTCCACCGATCCCCCGCCGCCGGCGTGCGCCTCGAGCACCTGCTTCGCATTCGTGCCCGACAGGCTGCCGGCCGTCACCAGGCGGACGAGCCGAGCGAGTTCGCCGGGGTCGATGGCGGGCGGCTGCGCCAGGGTGGCGGCCGCGGCGTCGGGCCGCAGGAGGCGCAGCGACTCACCGGTCACCCAGTTGGCGAGCGCCTTGGCATCACCGCCCGGGTCGGCCGCCAGGGCGCCCTCGAACAACGCGCCGGCGAGCGGTTCCGCCGTCAGCACCGCGGCGTCATAGGCCGAGAGGCCCAGCCGGTCCTGGTAGCGGGTGCGCCGCGCAGCGGGCAGCTCGGGCAGGGTCGCCTCGATCGACGTGAGCCAGGCCCGGTCGGGGCGCAGCGGCGGCAGGTCGGGCTCGGGGAAGTAGCGATAGTCGTGCGAGTCCTCCTTGCTGCGCATGAGGTAGGTCGCACCGTGGGCGTCGTCCCAGCCGCGCGTCTCCTGGGCGACCGCCCCGCCGGCGTCCAGCACGGCCGCCTGGCGCCCGATCTCGTGCTCGATGGCCCGCTCGACCGAGCGGAACGAGTTCATGTTCTTGACCTCGACGCGCGTGCCCAGGGTCTCGGTGCCGCTGGGCCGCAGCGAGACGTTGGCCTCCACCCGCATCTGGCCGTTCTCCATCGCCGCGTCCGACGCGCCGATGGTCACCAGCAGCAGGCGCAGCTCCTCGGCGTACCGCCGGGCCGCCTCGGCCGTGTGCAGATCCGGCTCGGTGACCACCTCCATGAGGGGCATGCCGGCCCGGTTGAAATCGATCAGGCTCACGCGCCGGCCATCGGCGGTCGTCGCGTGGACGAGGCGCGCGGTGTCCTCCTCCAGGTGGGCCCGGCGGATGCCGACCTCGATCGGGCCGGCCGCCGTGGTCACGGCCAGCCGGCCCTGGGCGGCCAGGGGCAGGTCGAACTGGCTGATCTGGTAGCCCTTGGGCAGGTCGGGGTAGAAGTAGTTCTTGCGATCCCAGCGCGTCACCGCCGGCAGCTCCGCGCCGATGGCCAGGCCGGTGGCCAGGACGAGTTCGACCGCGCGTCGATTGATGACCGGCAGCGTGCCCGGCAGACCCAGGCAGACGGGGCACGTCCGGCTGTTCGGGGCCGCGTCGGCGATGTCCGTCGCGCACGGGCAGAACATCTTGGCGGCCGTACGCAGCTGGACGTGGATCTCGACGCCGATGACGGCCTCGTAGCGGCCGGTCACGCCCGCAGGCCGCCCAGGAACCGGTCGATGCGCTCGAGCGCGGCCTCGAGCTGCTCGTAGCTGGTGGCGTAGCAGGCCCTCACGTGACCCGCCCCGGACGGGCCGAAGGCGTCGCCCGGGATCACCGCCACCTGCTGCTCGAAGAGCAATCGCTCGCTGAAGGCCGCACTGTCCAGGCCGCTGGCCGAGATGTCGGGGAAGGCGTAGAACGC
>JBIOIE010000073.1:0-7598 GCA_044449605.1 Candidatus Limnocylindrales bacterium
CACGATCGAAGAGACCGCCTTCGCCCTCGACCTGCTGGTGCCCGGCAGCAAGCCGGTGGTCGTCACCGGTTCGATGCGCAAGGCCGACGACGACGGCTATGAGGGCCCGGCCAACCTGCGCGATGCGGTGCGCGTCGCGGCCGCTCCGGAAGCACGCCATCAGGGCGTCATGGTCGTATTGGCGGGCACGATCCTGGCCGGCGACGACGTCGTCAAGGGGCACACCAGCGCCTACACGGCCTTCCGCTCCGCGAACGAGGGCGAGCTGGGCACGGTCGCCGGGGGCCGCGTGCACCTCACGCGACGGCGCGGCCGCCGGCGCTGGCTGCCGGAGATCCCCACGACCGCCGCCGAACCGGTCGACCTCGTCACGGCCCTCGTCGCCCAGGACGGACGCCCCGTCCGGCTGGCCCTGGTCGCGGGAGCGCGGGGCATCGTCGTTGCCGCGACCGGAGCCGGCAACACCCACCCCGACATGCTCGAAGCCGCCACGGAAGCGATGGCCAGGGGCGTGCCCGTCGTGCTCACGACGCGCTGTCCTGCGGGCGAGGTCGCCGCCGCCTACGGCTTCCCGGGCGGCGGCGTGCACTGGGCCCGCGCTGGCGCGATCCTGGCTGGGCCGCTCAACGGTCCACGGGCGCGCATCGCCCTGGCCCTCGGGCTGGGAGCCGGACTCGACGACGCCGGCCTGCGCCGGCTCTTCGGGGCGTGAGGGGGGCTGGCCAGGCCGAGCTGATCGTGACGGGTCGCATCGCGACCCTGCGCGGCGGATCGGGCTATGGCTGGACCGAAGCCGTGGCGGTCGGGGAGGGGCGCGTCATCGCGACCGGGCGCATCCGCGATATCGCGGGCCTGGCCGACCCGACCACCCGCTGGCTGCGACCCGGTCCCGGACGGGTCATCCTGCCGGCCATCACCGACGCCCATCTGCACCTGGTCGACGCCGCGGTGGCGGCCGACGAGGTCGATCTCGAGCCGGCCACGACCCTCGCGGAGGCGCTGGAGATCGTCGCCAAGGTCCACGCCGCCCGCCTCGCCGCGGGCGATCGGGAGGGCTGGCTGCTCGGGCACGGCTGGCTGGCCGACCGCTGGGGCGCGCTGCCGACGGCTGCGGCGCTCGAGGTGGCGGCGCCGGGGCGACCGATCGCCCTCTGGGCTCATGACCACCATGCCCGCTGGCTCAGTCCGGCGGCCCTGGCGGCCTGCGGCATCTCCGCGCAGACCCCCGATCCGCCCGGCGGGGTCATCGGCCGGGAGAGCGGTGGGCGGCCCACGGGCATCCTCTTCGAACACGCCACCCGGCTCGGCCTGGCCGCGATCCCACGGCCGTCACCCGCGGCCCTGGGCGCGGCGGTCGTCCGTTTCGCGGCCCGCTTGGCGGCCCTTGGGATCGTCGGCGTACAGGACCCCGGCAGCACGACGCCCGATGACTCCCTTGAGCACGGCCTGCTCGTCTGCCGTGGCCTCGCCCAAGCCGGCCGCCTGCCTCTCCGCGTCCACGCCGGGATCCGCGACGAGCAGCTCGAGGGCGCCATCGCCGCCGGCCTGCGCAGCGGCGACGGGGTGCCGGCCGAGGCCGGCGACGACCCGGTCGCGCGACGCGCCGCCGAGCGGTTCCGCGTCGGCTGGCTGAAGCTGTTCGCCGACGGCAGCCTGGGCTCCCGGACGGCGGCGCTCCTCGCGCCCTACGAGCCGGAGCCCGGCCGGACGCCGCCGGCCGGACGCCGCGGCCGGCTGCTCGAGTCGCGGCAGCGCATGAGCGAGCGGGCTGGCCTGGCCGCCGGCGCCGGCATCGCGACGATGATCCACGCGATCGGCGACGCCGCCGTGCGCGCCGCCCTCGACGCATACGGCGCGTTGCCGCCGTCTGCACGAGCCCGGCTGCGCTGCCGGCCGCGGATCGAGCACGCCCAGCTCGTCGACCCCCACGATGTCGGCCGCTTTGCCGCGCTGGGCGTGGTCGCCTCGCTCCAGCCGGTCCAGCTGCGCAGCGACGAGCCGGCCATGCGCCGGGCCTGGGGCGAGCGGTCTCGCCAGGCCTATCCACTCGCCAGCCTCCTGGCAGCCGGAGCGCGGATCGCCTTCGGCACCGACGCGCCGGTCGAGCCGGCCGACCCCTGGCCCGGGCTCGCCATGGCCGTCACCCGTGTCGCCGCGGAGTGGGGCCCGAAGCAGGCGCCCTCGACCCCCGAGGAGGCGATCACGCTCGAGCAGGCTTTCCGCGCGGCCAGTGTCGGGCCGCGCTGGTCGGCCGGTGAGCGGACCGGCGGGCGCCTCGTCGCCGGCGCTTCGGCGGACCTCGTGATCGTCGACGCGGCCGTCATCGACGAGCCCGTCCGGCTGGGCGGGGCACTGGCGACGGCCCGGCCGCTGCTGACGCTTCTCGACGGCGTCGAGTGCTACCGCGACGCCGGCTTCGATGCCTGAACGGCGGGTGGTGCTAAGGTGCCCCTTGACCCGCGCGACCACCCCGGTTGCCGATCCGATGCGCTCGAGGAGATGGACCTGGCAGGGATGAGGCGCCGCCGGCTCGCCGCAGCGGCGCTCTGTCTGGTCTTCGTCCTGAGCGGCTGCGGCAGCCAGACGCTCCCGTCGGCGGCGATCTCGCCGCTGGCCAGCCCGACGCCGACCGTCGAACCGACGGCGACGCCCACTCCGACGGCCTCGCCGTCTCCGTCGCCGAGCCCGACGCCGGTGGCCACGACCTCCGACCCGCCGGCCTGCCGCTACGACGACCTCCTGACGCCATACCAGACCCTCGACGACTGGGATCGGGCGTTCCTCGACACGATCTACCGGCTCTCGTCGACCTACGCGCCGACGGACCTCGTGCCCACGAGCAAGGCGGGCATCACCGGGGGCGGCTACGTGCGCGCGTTCGTCATCGCCGATCTCAAGGCCATGACCGCCGCCGCCAAGGCCGCCGGCGCCGGCATCCAGGTCCGCTCGGCGTACCGGAGCTACGCCACGCAAGTCACGACGTTCAACTACTGGAAGAACCTGGACGGCTACAAGGCGGCCCTCAAGGTGGCCGCGCGGCCCGGTCATTCGGAGCATCAGCTGGGGACGGCGATCGACTTCGGCAGCGTCGCCGGCGCGGCACCGTGGAACGTGGCGGATTGGGCCACCAGCAAGGCCGGCGCGTGGATGAAGGCGAACGCCTGGAAGTATGGCTTCGTGATGAGCTATCCCAAGGGCAAGACGTCCAGCAGCTGCTACAGCTACGAGCCCTGGCATTACCGCTACTGGGGCGTCGCAACGGCCAAGATCATCCATGACTCCGGGCTCGTGCCCCGGGTCTGGCTCTGGCGCACGTCAGGTCACTGAACCGGGCTCGTTGCCGCCCGGCAACGCCGAACGCGGTCGGGGCGCCCGTGGCAAGGTCGGCTGCAAGGCTGCTGGGGTTCGATGGCCGGGCAAGCCCCCGCGGCGTCACCCGGTTCCCCTGGTGAGACAGCTCGTCGCGGGGGCGTGCGCTTGCCTGGTGGCGGGCTGTGCGGACACGCTGCTGCGGCCCCCGGGCAAAGATGGCACAATGTGTTGCACGAACGGGTCATCCATGCACCAGATGCTGCAACAGCATCCAGGCCCGATCGGGAGCTCCCTTGGCCGAACGCAGCAAGCCAGAAGCGGCGAAGATCCGGCCGCGCATCGGCCGTTGGGAGACGGCCCCTTCCGGGGCGGTGAGCCTGATCGGTACCCGCTGTCGGAGTTGCGGCGAGACCTTCTTCCCGGAGCACACGGTGTGTGGCCGCTGCGGCAGCGTGGACACCGAAGAAGTACGCCTGACAGGGCCCGCCCGTCTCTTCAGCTATACCATCGTCCACCAGCTTCCGGCCGGCTTCAGCGGTCCCCTCGCGGTCGGTTACGGGGAGCTCGAGGACGGGGTCCTGGTGCTCGCCCCGATCGACGCCACGGCTGAGGAGCTGACACCGGGCATGGCCCTGGCGCTCCACGAGGGCGTCACCCGGATCGACGAGGACGGCGAGCCGATGCTGTCCTATCGCTTCCGGCCGGCCGGCGTCTGACGAGGAGCCGGGCATGCGCGACGTCTACATCATCGGCACTGGGCAGGTTCGTTTCGGGCGCTATCCCGAGCAGCTCCTCGAGGACTACGCCAGCGTCGCCGTGCGCGCGGCGCTCGAAGATTCGGGCGTCGACCGGGAACAGCTCGGCATGGCCGTCTTCGGTCACTCGAACGGCGGGCGCGTCGCCGGCCAGCGTGTCCTGCGCGAGATCAGCCTCACCGGGATGGCCATCCACAACGTCGAGAACGCCTGCGCGGGCGGCGGGACGGCGCTCCATACGGGCTGGCTGGGCGTCGCCTCCGGTCTCCACGAAGTCGCCCTCGTGGTGGGCATGGACAAGATGCAGAAGGGGCTGATCCCGCCCAACCCGGGCGAGTACGAGGCCTTCCTGGGTAAGACTCTGCCCGCCAAGTACGCCCTGCGGGCCCGGAAGCACATGCAGCGCTACGGCCTGACCGCCGAGCAGCTGGCCCAGGTCTCGGTCAAGAACCACCACGCCGGCGCCCTCAACCCCGATGCCCACTACCAGGAGGAAGTCACCCTCGAGGCGGTGCTCGCCTCGCGTCCCGTGGCCGAGCCGCTGACCCTGCTCCAATGCTGCCCGACGACCGATGGTGCCGCGGCGTTGATCGTGGCCAGCGAAGAGGTCGCTCGCGCGAGCGGGCGGCCAGCGGTCCGCATCGCGGCCTCGATCCTGACCTCGGGTATCTACCGCAACCCGGCCAAGGGCGAGCTCGCTTCGGACGACGACCTGCCGACGCGGGCGGCGACCGCGGCCTACGCGATGGCCGGCTTGGGGCCCGACGACATCGACGTGGCCGAAGTCCATGACGCCTTCACGATCGGCGAGATCCTGGCCTACGAGAACCTCGGTTTCTGTCCCCGAGGGGAGGGTGGCCGCCTCGTCGAGGAGGGCGCCACGAGCCTGGGCGGACGGCTGCCGGTGAACCCGAGCGGCGGCCGTCTATCGCTTGGCCATCCGCTCGGAGCCACGGGCGTCGCCCAGGTCCTCGAGCTGACCCGCCAGCTGCAGGGCCGCTGCGGTCCCCGCCAGGTCCCTGGCGCGAAGACGGCGCTGGCCCACGTCCAGGGCGGATCGACACCGGGCATCGGCACCGGCGCCTGCGCCGTCCACATCCTGAGCGCATGACGCAAGCGAGGGGCACCGTGAGCGGACGACTCCAGGACCGGGTGGCCATCGTCACCGGCGGAGGCGGCTTCATCGGCCGGGCCATCGCCGGCCGCTTCGTCCGTGAGGGAGCGCGGGTCGTCATCGCCGACCTCGACACGTCGCAACAGACCAGGTTCATCGCCGACCTGGGGGCCATCGATCCGGGCCGCGTCGCCATCGTCGCGACCGACGCCCGCGACGACACGGCGGTCCGGGCCCTGGTCGCCGGCGTGATCGCCGACTACGGCCGGATCGACGTCCTCGTCGCCACCGTCGGCGGCTCGAAGGACGCCCTCATCCATAAGATGACCGACGAGCAATGGGATGGAGTCATCGACCTGAACCTGCGCACGACCTTCATCGCCTGCCGCGCCGTGGTGCCCCAGATGATCGAGCAACGCTACGGCAAGATCGTGCTCATCTCCTCGCGCTCGTACCTCGGCAACATCGGCCAGGTCAACTATTCGGCCGCGAAGGCCGGCCTCGTGGGCTTCACGAGCAGCCTGGCCCGCGAGATGGCCCGCCACCACGTCAACGTCAACTGCGTCGTGCCCGGCTTCATCGACAATCCGCGCCTGGCCTCGATGCCCGAGAAATACCGCCAGATGCGCATCGAACTGAACCCCTTCCAGGAGGTGGCGACGCCCGACGACGTCGCCGACGCGATCCTCTTCCTCTCCTCGGACGAGTCGCAGCAGATCACCGGCCAGGCCCTGCGCGTCGCCTGCTGGTAGGCACTCGCGCGGCCGCGACTAGCGCCTCGGCGGCGAGGGGCGAACGGCCCGACTTCCGTGGCCGGCGTCGGGGTGCCGCAAGCAGATGGACCCGGGGGCCAGATGCCCCTTTGCTATCATCCGGGCCCGCGGGCTTGTCGCCCGCGCGCGGGCCGGAGGAGGCATCTGGTGGCGAAGTTCGGGTACGTCGGCTATGTGGACAAGAGGGGCCTCTTGCGGTTCCGGCATGAGGCCCAGGATCACACCGAGGAGATGCACGAGGAGCCGGACGGCCCGATGGTCCGCTACTCCTGCCCTCGAGGATGTGACACGTTCAGCCTGCCGCAGGGCGTCTGGAAGCTGCCCGAGGGCGACGCCCTGCGCCTGCGCGTCCGGTAACCGCCGCTCCGGCGAGGCGCGAACTGGAACCAGACTGGGGGAGCTGCCCGGCGGTACAGTACGGGCATGAAGGCCGAGCTGACCGACCGACCGCACGGACTCGAGGTCGAGTTCTGCGTCGTCTGAAACTACACCGATCGAGCCACCGGTCTGGTGGCTGAACTCCTCAACGCCTGGGCGCCGCGGATCGCCCGGGCGACGCTGTTGCCCAGCGGCGGCGGCCGCTTCGAGGTCACCCTCGACGGCAAGCTCCTCTTCTCCAAAGCGGCTCTCAAGCGCCATCCGCAACCGGGCGAAGTGTATGCTCTCGTGGCGACGAGGCTCGGTCCGCCGATCGACCGCGACGAATTCCACTAGGCCGCTGCGCGTCACCCGCCCTGCCGCGCGCCGTCTGGAGGCTCCCCGAGGTCGACGCGCTACGCCTTCGCCCCTCGCAGCTCGCGGGTCGGATGCTTCCATGTCATCGCGTACTTCCGGAAGCGGCGGGATATGATGGTCCCGCGTCCTCACGATGTGGACGAGGGTGTCATGGCACGAACACGCAGGCTTGCGATCCTGGCGCTGGTGGTGTCGGTCATGGCGGGCTGCGGCGGCTCGGCGACCACGCCCTCGCCTTTGGCTCCGACCACCTTGGCGCCGACGCCGACCCCGAGCCCATCGGCCGACCTGGCTGCCTTGGTGTCCGCGTATCAGACGATCGCCTCCAACACCACCGCGGCGCGCGGTCAGTGCGCCATCGACAAGGACGCTGCGGCCGCCAACCTCACCTCGGCGAGGGCGGCAGCCCAGAAGTGCTTGAACGACTTCAGCCAGGTCGTGGCGGACTTCGAAGCGATCGACTGGGGTCCGGTGCAACCCCAGGCGGAGAGCGTCATCGCCGCCATCGACACGCTCGACACGCTTGCAGGCCAGATGGCTGGCGCGACCACCGTTGCCGCCTTCCGGGTCGCCTACGACCAGCTCACTGCCGCCGAGGTGAAGCTCCTCGCGGCCGTCAACCCACTTCGGGCCGCGCTGGGGCTGCCGCCAGAGTGACCGGGCAACCCGCCAGGGACGATGGACGCAGCGGATGACCCGATCCTGACCCGTGATCAGACAGCTCGACCGCCGGGGGCGGGCGGGACCCTCTGCTACCATCCCCATCCGCGGGCGGCTAGCTCAGTTGGTTAGAGCACTTGCTTGACATGCAAGAGGTCACTGGTTCGAGCCCAGTGTCGCCCACCAGATAGCAACGCGTCGATCGGGACGCGACGGACGGATGACCGCACCTCCAGAGAGCCGGGGTCC
>JBIOIE010000074.1:0-7563 GCA_044449605.1 Candidatus Limnocylindrales bacterium
CTCGTCGTCGAGGTGGCGATCATCCGGCCGGGGCCGATCCAGGGCAACGCCGTGCACCCCTACCTGCGCCGCCGCCAGGGTCTCGAGCCGGTCACCTACCTCCACCCCAGCCTCGAGCCCGTGCTGGCCGAGACGCTGGGCGTGATCCTCTACCAGGAGCAGGTGATGCGCATCGCCATCGAGGTGGCCGGCTTCAGCGCCGCCGAGTCGGACGGGTTCCGGCGGGCGATGGGCACCTGGCGCTCGACGCGCGAGATGGAGAAGCTCCATCGCGGCTTCGTCGAGGGCTGCATCGCCAGCAACGGCCTGCCCGAGGCCGACGCCGAGGAGCTGTACCGCCAGGTGGCCGGCTTCGCCAGCTTCGGCTTCAACAAGAGCCATGCCGCCGCCTTCGCGCGGACCGCCTACGAGTCGGCCTTCCTGAAGCTCGCCTATCCGGCCCAGTTCGTGACCGGGCTCATCAACGCCCAGCCGATGGGCTTCTACCCGGTCGAGGTGCTCATCAACGACGCCAAGCGCCACGGCGTGCCCATCCTGCCCGTGGACCTGGCGCGCAGCCGTTACCGCTCCACGACCGAGTGGGCGGGCATGCCCGGCGAGCCGCTCCCCATCGGCGCGGGCATCGAGCGCCGCCCGGAGCCGGTGCGCTCGCCGGCCTGCGTCGTCCTCGATGACGAGGCGCGCCGGCGTCTGGCCGCCGACAACGCGATCGGTTACGGCATCCGCCTCGGGCTGCACCTCGTCAACGGCATCGGCGAGGAGCTGGGGGAGCGGCTGGAGGCCGAGCGCGAGCGCGGCCCCTACCGCTCGCTGGCCGACGTCGTCGCCCGCACCGGGCTCTCGGAGGAGCTGCTGGAGCGGTTGATCCGCGCCGGCGGGCTCGACTCGCTGGGCCGGCCGCGGCGCGAGCTGCTCTGGCAACTCCGCGAGGTGGCCGGGGCGACGAAGGGTCGGCCGATCGCCGGACCGGCCGCGTCCCGGCCGCTCGACCTGCGCCTGCCCGCGACCGAGGCGCCGCTGCTGCCGTCGCCTTCCGAGCTGGAGCGGCTGGGCGACAGCTACGCGATCCTCTCGCTCGACGCTCGGCGCCAGGTGGTCGAGCTGTTCCGCCCGGCGCTGGAGCGGCTCGGCGCCGTGACTGCCGCCCGGCTGGCCGAGCATCCGCCCGGACGCGTGGCGATCGGCGGCCTGGTCGTCACCCGACAGCACCCGATGACCGCCAAGGGCACGGTCTTCCTGGCCCTCGAGGACGAGACCGGCATGGTCAACGTCACGCTCTGGCCGGACGCCTGGGCGCGCATGCGCAGTGTCGTTCGGCGGCACGCCCTGCTCTACGTCGAGGGGACGCTCCAGCGCGAGACGAACGTCGTCAACCTCGTGGCCCGGCGGATCGTGCCCCTGCCCGAACTCGCCCGGGGTCGGGGCGGGCCGTCACAGCCGAACGGCGTGAAGTAGCTCGGCCATGCCGGGATGCGCCGGCTGGGCTGACTTCGAGGCCGCCGGCCGGATCCCGCGGCGATGGTGCCTAGCGGGCTGAGCGTGCTCCCCCACGGGCGTCCTGCTTCTCCTTGCGGCGCTGGTCGGCGTTGCGAGTCTCGCGCGCGGCCCGGGCACGGGCGTTGTTCTGGTTGAGGAAGCGGCGATACCAGCCGGCGATGCCCCCGAAGAGCGCGCCCATCGCCGTCGCGTAGAGGACGGTCGTGAGCGGATCGAGCCCGGCGCCGGCCGTCGCCCCGGTGCTGCCGGCCAACTGGTTGATGGCGATGGCGAAGATCACCCCGTTGAGGAGACCCAGCACGCCGCCCACCAGATACGAGGCGCTGCGCGCGAAGAAGCCACCGATGAGCACCGGGATCGCTGGCTGCTGGATGATCGTGAGCGAGATGAAGATGCTCACGGCGGGCTTCAGATCGGTACCGACCTGGCCCCACAGGAAGGCCGCCACGAGACCCGCCAGGAGCAGCGCGGCCGAGAACCAGATCCAGCGGTTCGTGCGCAGTTCCTGGGGCAGGAGTGGTAGGTCCGCCCTGACGTTGGGCATCTTGAAGTTGAAGAAGCCCCGCCGCGGAGGTGGCGCGGCCGAAGCCCTCGACGTCGCCGTCGCCGCGGAGCCGCCCGCAGAGCCGGACATGACGTTGGGCGTGGCGACACCCTCGGTCAGCTCGTTCGCCTGGGCAGCGCGGTGCCGTCTGCGCGCCTCGGCGCGCGCGGTGCTCTTGGCACGAGCCAACGGGGAACCTCCTGTCGGGGCGGAGCGGATGATCTGGCGCATGGTACCGCAGCGCCCCTCGGCGACCGGGGCGATCGGCATTCGGAGAAGCGATCGTGAAGTGGCCGCCAAGCCCCAGGTGAGCGGGTCGCGCTAGAACTTCCCGACGCAACACCGCCGGCTGCCCCGCCCGGAGGTCAGCCATGTCGCGCCGCGTCCGTCTCGCTCTTCCGGTCGGCCTGCCCCTGCTCATCGCGGCACTGCTCGGCGCGGCCGGCGCGGCCGCCGCGCCCGGCGACGCTGGGTCGCCGATCGGCCTCAGCGCCGCCGTCGCCTGGCCGCCCTCGGACGGCCTCGTCGTCGGCGAGGTCGTGACCGGTGGCGCGACAGCCTCGGACGAGTTCGTCGAGCTGTACAACGCTGCCTCGACCGACCGCGACCTGACCGGCCTGGAGGTCGTCTACGTGACCTCGACGGGCGGCACGATCACGCGCAAGGCGAGCTGGGCCGTCTCGACGGTCGTGGCCCCTGGGCGCCACGTCCTCCTGGCTAACAGCTCGGGGATCTTCGCCCCCGGAGCGGACGCCACCTACAGCGGTGGCCTGAGCGCCACCGGCGGCGCGATCGTGCTGCGCCCGATCGGTGGCGCCCCGATCGACGCCCTGGCCTGGGGCGATGCCACGAACGCCTTCGTAGAGGGCACGGCCGCCCTTGCGCCGCCGGCCGGGTCGAGCGTCGAGCGGTCGCCCGGCGGGTCGGCCGGCAACGCCCTCGACACGAATGACGACCGGGCCGACACGCACATCGAGGCGGCGCCCGTCGCGCAGGGCCTCGCCGCGCCTGCCGTGCCCACCCCGACGGCCTCGCCCGCCCCGACGAGCACCCTGGCTCCGACCTCGACCCCGACCATCGAGCCCTCGCCCGCCGATTCGCCGACCCCGAGCCCGATCGGGAGTCCCAGCCCGACGATCGACCAGTCCCCGAGCCCGACCGCCAGTCCGACCGGCAGCCCGAGTCCCAGCCCATCCCCCTCGCCGAGTCCCAGCCCCAGCCCATCGCCATCGGCCACCTCGGCGCCGAGCGCCTCGCCATCGCCCTCGCCGCTGGCGATCACCCCCATCGCCGCGGCGCGCCTGCTCCCCGACGATGCGATGGTGACCGTCGAGGGTACGCTGACCACCTCGCTCGGCGCCATCGAGACCGGCCACGCGGCCTTCGTCCAGGACGCCTCGGGCGGCCTCGGCCTCTACCTCGCGACAGCGGACTGGCCACTTCTGCCGGCGGGGACGATGGTGCGGGCGACCGGCGTCATCGGCGACCGCTACAGCCAGCGGACGCTGCGACTCTCCACTGCGACCGCCATCGCCGACCTGGGCTCCGGGTCCCCGGTGGAGCCCGCAGACGTGCTGACGGGCGCTGCCGGCGAGTCCGTCGAGGGCCTGCTGGTGCGCGTGACCGGGTCGGTCGTAACGGCTCCGGACACGCTCAGCGACGGCTTCGCGTTCGACCTCGATGACGGCTCGGGCGCCCTCCGCGTCGTCGTCGAAACCGCCGCCGGCGTCGACCCCGCGTCGCTGCCCCGTGGTGCCGGCCTCTCCCTCGTCGGCGTCCTCGGCCAGCGCGACTCGTCGGGCACAGGCGCGGGCGGCTACCGCGTCTATCTGCGCTCGGCGGCCGACGTCCTCCGGCTGCCGGAGCCGACGCCGGGCCCCACGCCAACCCCGGCTCCCGCGCCGCTGCCGAGCCCGACCGCGGGCGCGGACCCGACCCCGACCAGCACGCCGGCCCAGGGCGCGAGCCCCACCCCGACGGCCTCGGCCAGCCCGTCGCCGTCGGTGCCTGCGGAGATCGACATCGCGGCCGCGCGTGCCCTCCCGGCCGACACGCTGGTCCGCGTGCGTGGCGTGGTCACGGCCGAACCGAACCGGATCATCGACGACCGGACATTGGCCATCCAGGACGCCAGCGCCGGCATCCTCGTCCGCCTCGATGCCGCCCGGCACGGGCTCGACCTCGTCCGGGGCGAGACCATCGTCGTCGAAGGGCGCCTCGGGTCCTACTACGACGTCCTCGAGGTCCGCCTCGCCGACGGCGGCTACCTGGAACGCGACGGCACCGCTGACGTTCCGTGGGCCAGCGATGTCGGGCTGGCCGGCCTGGGCGAGGCGACCGAAGGCCGCCTGGTGCACGTCGGCGGGCGCATCGTCGACAGCTCGATCAGCAGCGTCGGGACGACGACGCTCCTGCTCCAGGACGGCAGCGGGCAGGGCCGCATCGTCGCCTTCGCGGGCGCCGGCCGCCTGCCCGCCGGCCTCGCCAAGGGCGTGACCATCGAGGCGACCGGGATCGCCGGCCAGCGCTCGAGCGCTGCGGGGCGCGGCGACGGCTATCGCGTCTGGGTGCGCGACGGGAGCGATCTGCGCATCGGCAGCCCGAGTGGTTCGGGGCCCTCGCCGACACCATCGCCGGGCCAGGTCATCACCGCCATCCACGACGCCATCGCGCGCGCCGGCGTGAAGCTCGTCGTCGAGGGCGTGGTCAGCGCACCCGCCGGCCTGCTCGATGCCGACGGCCGCCGGCTCGTCATCCAGGACGCGAGCGGCGCCATCCTCGTCCGGCTGATCGACGGCGACCCCGCGCCGGCGCTCGGGGAGCGCATCCGGGTCCGCGGCGCCGTGGAGCGCTACTACGGGGCGCCCCAGCTGGCCGCGACGGCCGCCGCTGAACGGCTCGATCGGCCTGGCCCGCCCGACGCGTACCGGCTGACCCGCGCGCCGATCCCGGCCGTCCTCGAGTGGCGGCTCGCGGTCGCATCCGGCCGCCTCGTTGGCGTGCGCCGGTTCGGCGACGCCTGGACAGCCGAACTCGAGCTGCCCGGCGGCGACAAGCTGCCCATCGTCGGGTTGGCCCGGGCGGGCATCGTGCCGGCCACGCTCGGCGAGGGCCGCTCGGCCACCGTGACCGGCATCGTCCGGCGCCCGTACCCGACGGCCAAGGATCGCCGTTTCGCGCTCGTGCCGCGCGGCCCGGGCGATCTCGCCCTGGGGCCCCAGAGCGGTCCCGCGGCCGGGTCGGCGGCGTCCACGGGCGGAGCGAGTCCAACGGGTGCCATCGGCACGGCCGATCAGGCTGGCGTCACGGCCATCGACGTCGAGCTGGGCGCGCTCGGCGACCAGGTCGGCCGGGTCGTGCGTGTCGGCGGCCTGGTGGCCGCGATCGACGGCCTCGCCGTGCTCGTGGACGACGGCTCGGCCCGTGCGACCATCCGCTTGCCGCAGGCGGCACAGGCGCTCGCCCGGCAGCTGGCCGTCGGCGACCCACTCAACGTCATCGGCAGGGTCGTCGCGGCCGGTGGCAGCTGGGAGGTCGCGGTGGCGGATCCGGCCGACGTGTGGCGGCTCGGCCGCCTGCTCGCCGGGCCCGCGCCGACACCGACGGGAGTGCCGTCGGGGGCCATCCCGAGCGCCGAGCCTATCCCCCCGGATCGCCCCGGCCTGCCCGAAGGGAGCGGCTCGGCCGTCCTTGCGGCGCTGTCCCTCTCGGGCGCGGCGGGCCTGTTCGGGGCCTCGGCCCGCCTCATCCGCCGTCGGCGTATGGAACGCCTGTTCTCCGACCGCCTCCGGCGGCGGCTCGCGCAGATCGCCGAGGCGACGCACGAGCCACGTTCGGCGGCTTGACGTCACGCTCGAGGCGTGCTTATCCTCCCCGCAGCTGCGAGCACGAACGAGCGCAGACGCACGAGGAATGGCCTTGCCGATCGCGGACCCCCGCGTTGCGTTGCCCGAGGGCGACCGGCAGTACCACATCGCACTCGGCCCGGGCGAACTGGCCGAGTACATCCTCCTCCCCGGTGACCAGGATCGGATCGACAAGATCGCTCCGCGCTTCAGCGCCATCGAGCGGCGCCAGCGCCACCGCGAGTTCGCCTCGATCACGGGCACGTATCGCGGTCGGCGCGTCTCCGCGGTGTCGACGGGCATCGGCACGGACAACGTCGAGATCGTCCTCGCCGAGATCCTGGCCATCACCGCCTCGCCGACGTTCATCCGCATCGGCTCGTGTGGTTCGCTCCAGGAGGGTGTGGAGCTGGGTGACCTGATCATCACGAGCGGCGCTGTGCGGCTCGAATCGACCACCGCCTACTTCGTCAGTGACGGCTATCCGGCCGTCGCCGACTACGCGGCCGTGGCGGCCCTGGCCGAGGCGGCCCATCGCCTCGGCCACCGCGCCCACATCGGGGTGACCGCCACCGCGCCCGGCTTCTTCGGCGCCCAGGGCCGGCCGGTCCCGCGGCTGCCCATCCGCTTCCCCGACCTCGCCGCCGAGATGGCCCGCCAGAAGGTCATGAACTTCGAGATGGAGGCCTCGGCGGTACTCGTGCTGGCCGGCCTCGCAGGTTGCCGCGCCGGCGTCGTCTGCACCGTGTACGCGCAGCGGACGACCGGCCGCTTCGTGTCGGGCGACGAGCAGGCCCGGGGCGAGGCCGCCTGCATCGATACGGGGCTAGAGGCGCTGTGCCTGCTGGCCGAGATGGACGAAGCCGTCGTGGCCGCCGGGGCGGCGCACTGGCGGCCATCCCTCTGGGCGCCGATGGCGTCCTGACGGAGCCGATCCCGACGGACGGCGGGCGCCTGCCCTCCGCCGTCACCTGTTCCCGGCAGGCCGGGAGGAAGGAAGTCGCGACCATGGCCACGGGTTACTGCGTCAAGGACAAGGTGAAGGTGGAGATGGTGGGTGCCAAGCAGATCACCATGAAGAATGGGAAGCCTGCCTGGCAGGGCACCTGTCCGAAGTGCGGGACGAAGGTCTTCCGCATCGGCGCCTGATCGTCCCTCCGACGTAGCTCAAAGGGCCCCGGCGCCGAGCCGGGGCCCTTGGTTTTCCAGCCGGTCCGGCCGGTTTGGTACGATCGGGCCGACATGATGGAACGGGCGGCGAGGCCGCGGGCTGACGGTCGGCGCCCCCCGTTCGTACCTGCCCGGGGACCGGTCCTCGCGCTCGACCTCGGCGCCAGCCTGATCCGCGCTGCCGTCATCGACGTCGACGGTCGGCTCACCTCCCGCTCGGAGTCGCCGACCCCGGTCGAGGCCGGGCCCGACGCCGTCGTCTCGGCCTGCCTGGATCGCCTGCGCGACGCCCGCGCGGGTGCCGAGCACCCGGTCGTCGCCGTCGGGGTGTCTGCGCCGGGGCCCCTGGACCCGCGCACGGGCACGCTCGTCGATCTGCCCAACATGGGCGCGGCGTTCCATGATGTCGAGCTGGGCGCCCGGCTCGCCGACGGGCTCGCCCTGCCGGTCGCCGTCGATCGCGACACGCGGGTCGCCCTCGTCGCCGAGACCGCCTTCGGAGCCGCC
>JBIOIE010000075.1:0-7431 GCA_044449605.1 Candidatus Limnocylindrales bacterium
CCGCCAGGGCACCGGCGATCGGCGGCGCCGCGACGGCGATGGTCACGAACGAGATCGCGGCCAGCACGACATGAAGGCGCCCCGGACGCGAGAAGGCGATGGTCCCGCGCGGGTCGGTCGGGAACCGAGCGATGAGCATCCGCGACACGCCGAAGACCGCGAGGAGCGTCACCGCGATGCCCGGGGCCAGCCCGTTCCCGATGAGGGTCGCCGTCAGCAGCAGGGCGCCGAGCCCGGTGGCGACGACCTGCACGCGATAGAAGCGGCGGAGGGGCGTCAGGGCGTAGGCGCTGACCCCATCGATCACCGGATCGACGCCGCTTCGGATCCCGTGCAGCACGACGACGAGAGCCGCCGCCGTCGTCGCGAGCAGCGCAGACGCGACCGCGAGGACATGGATCACGGGACCAGCCCTACCCCCCCAGGACCTCGAGGTCGGCCAGGCTGGCCAGCAGCGTCTTGACGCCCCGCTCCGGGAAGGCGACGGTCACCTCCTCATCGTCGCGGGTCAGCTTGGAGCTCACCACGCGCCCCTCTCCGAAGGCGCGGTGGCTGACCCGGTCGCCGTCGCGGTAGCGGCGCTGTCCGGGGACGAGCGGCGCCGGCGGGATCATGCCCGGCACTGGCGCGCCCGCCCGCGGCTCGTCGCGTCCGGGGTAGGCCTGCCGGCCGTAGTACGCCTGGCGCTTGGCGGCCAGGTCGCGGCTCGGCCGGAAGGCCTCGCCCGGGCCAGGAGCGCCGGGTGGCACCTCGACGAAACCGCCGCCGGGTGGCAGGGAACGCGGCCCGATCGGCCGTCCCCGGCCGCGGTCGAGCAACCGGCCCCCGGCGCGCCGACCGAGTACCAGGTCGAGGTCGAGGGGACCCCCGGCCCGCTCCTCGGGCGGACGCTGGTCGTCGTCATGCTCCTCTCGGACGACGAGGCGCGGGCCGTGCATCAACTCGCCCGGGATCTCGAGCAGGAAGCGGCTCGGCACGGAGAAGCCACCCCGGCCCCAGGTCGCCCGCTGGGTGGCGTGGGTGAGGTAGAGGCGGTGCCGCGCTCGCGTCAGGCCCACGTAGGCGAGCCGCCGCTCCTCCTCCATCTGGCGCCCGTCCTCGAGGGCCCGGCTGTGGGGGAAGACGCCCTCCTCGAGCCCGGAGATGAAGACGACATCGAACTCGAGACCCTTGGCGGCGTGGAGCGTGATGAGCGTGACCCGGTCGTCCGACGCGTTGTAGGCGTCCTGGTCGGCCACGAGGGCGGTCTCCTCGAGGAGCCGGTCGAGGGCGTCGTCGGGGGCCAGGTCGGCGTAGCGATCGACCACCTCGCGCAGCTCGAGCAGGTTCTCCCAGCGCTCCTGGCCGTCCTCCGAGCCGTCCATGAGCATGGCCCGGTAGCCCGATTCCTCGAGCACGGCGTCGAGCAGCTCGGGCAGGGCGAGGATGCCGATCCGGTGCCGCAGCCGGCTGACCAGGCCGGCGAAGGCGGCGAGCGCGGCCCGCGTCCGGGCCGGCAGCCCCTCGTCCTCCGCGCTCAGGAGCACCGCCGTCCAGATGTCCCCGTCGTTCGCGGCCGAGCGAGCGCGGAGCGCCTCGATCGTCCGCTCACCGATGCCCCGCGGCGGGATGTTGATGATCCGCTCGAAGGCCGCCACGTCGCGGTCGTTGCGCAGGACGCGCAGGTAGGCCAACGCGTCCTTGACTTCGCGGCGCTGGTAGAAGCGCGTCCCGCCGACGAGCTGGTAGCGCAGGCCGTAGCGCAGGCAGGCTTCCTCGATCGCCCTCGACTGGGCGTTCGTGCGGTACATCACGGCGATGTCCCGCAGGCGGTAGAGGCGATCGTCGCCCTCGTCCGCCCGGCGAGCCAGGATCGAGCCCCCCGCTCCGCGGCCGTGGACCAGCGCGTCGATCTGGCGCGCGATCCACTCGGCCTCTTCGTCCTCGCGGTCGGCCTCGAAGCGCTCGATGAGCACGCCCCGCGGGTTCTTCGTCCAGAGCTTCTTCTCCTTGCGGCCCTCGTTGCGCGAGACGACGGCGTGGGCGGCGTCGAGGATGAGCTGGGTCGAGCGGTAGTTCTGTTCGAGCTTGACCACCGTGGTGGTCGGGTTGTCGCGCTCGAAGTCGAGGATGTTGCGCAGGTCCGCGCCGCGCCAGCTGTAGATGCTCTGGTCGTCATCACCGACGACGGCGAGGTTGCCGTGCCGGGCCGCGAGCTGGCGGATCCAGAGGTACTGGGCCCGGTTCGTGTCCTGGTACTCGTCGACGAGCAGGTAGCGCCACTTGTCCTGGTAGCCGCGCAGCACGTCCGGGGCCTCCTCGAAGAGGCGCACCGCCTCGTTGAGGAGGTCGTCGAAGTCGAGCCCGCCGGCCTTGGCCAGGCGCTCCTGGTAAGCCCGGTAGGCGCGGGCGGCGATCTGCTCGTGATACGTGCGCGCGCCCTGGGCGGCCTCGGCCGGGCCGAGCAGGTCGTTCTTCCAGCGCCCGATCTGGGCGAGCATCAGCGATGGCCGCGTCTCACCGGTGCCCGCCAGCTCGAGGTCGCGCAGGACCTGCTTCATGAGCGCCGTCTGGTCGTCGGTGTCGTAGATCGTGAAGCGGGCATCGATGCCGATGGCCCGGCCGTCCCGGCGCAGCACCCGGGCGCAGAGGCTGTGGAAGGTGCCCATCGCCACCTGCCGGCCCGCCCCCTCCCCCACGAGGCCGATGATCCGTTCGCGCATCTCGCCGGCGGCCTTGTTGGTGAAGGTCACGGCCAGGATCTGCCAGGGCCGCACGCCCTTGACGCCGATGAGATAGGCGACCCGGTGGGCGAGCACGCGGGTCTTGCCGGAGCCCGCTCCGGCGAGGATGAGGAGCGGACCCTCGGTCGTCGTCACGGCTCGGGCCTGCTCCGGGTTCAAACGGCCGACGATCTCGGCCTCGAGCTCCTGCGGACTCCGGGCAGCCAGGCCGGGGGCGGTACGGGGCTCGGCCCCATCCGCAGCGGGCCCGATGTGGCCGAACCACTCGACGTCCGGGGGCTCGTCCGAGGCCGTCGCGGCCGCCCGACGGCGGCGCGGGCGCTCGCGCAGGTCGGCGATGTCGCCGATCGGCTCTGCGCTGTCCTCCATGAGCGGCAGGGGCACGTCGTCGGCCCAGGCGGGGCCAGAGGGCTCGCCTGACGGCGGCGGCGCCTTCTTGGTGCGAGGGGCCTTCACCCGGCCATTCTAGCGACGGCCGCCTGCCCGCCCCTTACCCCGGCCGGCCGCCCGGAGCGTTGCGCTGACGCACCACGAACATATCCGGGAGAGGCTGGACGGGCCCTCCCAAGCTTGATTCGCCGCAGCCGGGAGGGGGCACATAGGCTAGGCTGGCCAGGTCGCCCGCCATGGCCCAGAAGTACCGGTCGCGGGCATGACCATCGGCCTACCGGTCGGCACCCTGAGGGGCGGTGCCGCGCGAAGCCAGCAGGAGGGTTTCGGCGTGTCCCTGGTATGGGCCCTCGTCGGGCAGACGCTCGATGCGACCACGATGGCGCTGATGGTGACCTCGCTCGGCCTCTCCAGCGAGGTCAACCCGATCGTGCACTCCTGGGGCACCGGACCGGCCCTGCTCCTGAAGCTGGGGCTGATGGTCTACCTGGTCCTGGCGGCCAGGCTGTGGCGGCCGCGGGTCCGCCAGACCGTGCTGATGCTGGCCTGCTTCGCGGGCATCGTCGGCGCTGTCTCGAACGTCTGGACCCTCGTCTAGGAGCAGCGGGCCGCCTGGAGCACGAAACGAAGAGGCCGGACCCTCGCGGATCCGGCCTCTCGAGCGCTTCTGGGGTGATGTCGACTAGTAGTCCATGTCCCCGCCGTGCCCGTGGCCGGCGCCGTTGCCGGACTCCTTCTTCTCGGGCATGTCGGTCACGAGCGTCTCGGTCGTAAGGACCATGGCCCCGATCGAGGCGGCGTTCTGGAGGGCCGAGCGGGTCACCTTGGCGGCGTCCACGATGCCCTTCTCGAACATGTCCCCGAACTCGCCCCGGAGGGCGTCGAAGCCGTGGCCGATGGGCATGTCCTTGACCGCGGCGACGATGACCGAGCCCTCGCGGCCGGCATTCTCGGCGATCTGGCGGATGGGCGCCTCGAGCGCTCGCCGCAGGATCGCGATGCCGATCGCCTCTTCGCCCTCGACCTTGACGTCATCAAGGGCCGAGATGGCCTGCAGCAGGGCGGTCCCGCCACCCGCCACGAGTCCCTCCTCGACGGCCGCGCGGGTCGTCTGGAGGGCATCCTCGATGCGGTGCTTCTTCTCCTTGAGCTCGACCTCGGTCGGTGCGCCGACCTTGATGACGGCGACCCCGCCGGCCAGCTTGGCCAGCCGCTCCTGGAGCTTCTCCTTGTCGTAGTCCGAGGTCGTCTCCTCGATCTGCGCCTTGATCTGGGCCATACGGGCCTTGATGGCGTCGGGTGCGCCGGCGCCGTCGACGATGGTCGTGTCGTCCTTCGTGGCCAGGACCCGCCGGGCATGCCCGAAGTCCTCGGCCACGACGCCGTCGAGCTTGCGCCCCAGCTCCTCGCTGATGACGTTCGCGCCGGTCAGGATGGCGATGTCGCGAAGCATCTCCTTGCGCCGGTCGCCGAAGCCAGGGGCCTTCACGGCGAGGACGGAGATGGTGCCCTTGAGCTTGTTGACGACGAGCGTGGCCAGGGCCTCGCCATCGACGTCCTCGGCGATGATGAGCACGGGCCGACCCAGCTGGACCGCCTTCTCGAGGGCGGGCAGGAGCTCCTGGATGCTGGAGATCTTCTTGTCGGTGATGAGCAGCACGGGATCGTCGAGGGCGGCTTCCATGCGCTCCGGGTTGGTCACGAAGTAGGCCGAGATGTAGCCCCGGTCGAACTGCATGCCGTCCGTGTATTCCTTGTCGAGGCCGATGGACTGGCCTTCCTCGACGGTGATGACGCCGTCCTTGCCGACCTTGCCCATGACCTCGGCGATGAGCTCGCCGACCTCCGGGTCGGCGGCGCTGATCGCCGCCACGTTGGCGATGTCGGCGCTGTCCTCGACCGGGCGGGCGTGCTCCTTGAGACGGGCGACGACGGCCTCGACGCCCTTCTCCAGGCCCCGCTTGATGATCATCGGATTGGCCCCGGCGGTGACGTTCTTGAGGCCCTCGGCGACGATCGCCTGGCCGAGCACCACGGCGGTCGTGGTGCCGTCGCCGGCGACGTCGTCGGTCTTGGTGGCGACCTCCTTGAGCAGCTGCGCGCCCATGTTCTCGAAGGGCTCGTCGAGCTCGATCTCGCGGGCGATGGTCACGCCGTCGTTGGTGATGGTGGGGGCGCCGAACTTCTTGTCGAGGACGACGTTGCGGCCCTTGGGGCCAAGCGTGACCTTGACCGCATCGGCGAGGCGGTCGACGCCGCGCTTCAGGGAGCGACGAGCGGTCTCGTCGAAGATGAGTTGCTTAGCCACGATCCGTGCTTCCTCCTGGGGAACATGGGCGACCGGGCCCTGAGCGGGCCCCGGCCGCCGGGCGACCGAACGGGTGCGTCGGGCCGATCAGGCCGCGACGATGGCGAGGATGTCCTTCTGGCTGACGATGAGCAGGTCCTCGCCGTCCACCTTGAACTCGGTGCCGGCGTACTTGGCGTAAAGGACCTTGTCGCCCTTCTTGATGTCCATCGCCTCGCGCTTGCCATCATCGAGGATGCGGCCGGGGCCGACGGCGATGATGAGGCCTTCCTGGGGCTTCTCCTTGGCCGTGTCCGGAAGGACGATGCCGGTCTTGGTCATCTCCTCGCGCGGGGTGGGCCTGACGACGACGCGGTCGCCGAGGGGTCGGAGCTTGGTCGCGGACGCAGTGGCGGTCGCCAACGCGGTGTCCTCCTGATGAACCTGTGAGCCCGGCGACGCCGGGATCGGGACTGAGCGGGCGGCGCCCGGGGCGCGGGCCGTGGCGATCGTGTCGCCGCGTCGCGGATCCGGTGGGTCGAACCGGCCTGCCGTCGTTGTTAGCACTCTCGTTGGGAGAGTGCTAACGAACCTTAGCCGAGTGGGGACGCGGCTGTCAAGCGCCCACATGGCGTCTGGGGATCTCCGATACCCGTGCCTCAGGCTGAGCGCAGGGTCCGCCGGCGGCGAACGTTGCAGCCAGGGGCCCGGTCGTCACCCGGCCGGCGGCCGCGGCTCCCCTACACTGCCGCCGTGTCCGTGCCCCAGCGCCTCGGCGTGCCGGTCCGCGTCCGCTTCGAGGAATGCCGGCCCGGCGGCTCGATCCGGACGTCGACGTTCCTGCGTTACGCCCAGGATGCCGCCTGGGCCCACTCTTCGGGGGCTGGCTTCGGGCGCGACTGGTACGGGCAGCGGGGGCTGGCCTGGCTGGTCCGTTGTCTCGAGCTGGTCGTCGTCGGGGACGGCCAGGTCGGGCAGACCCTGACCGTGACGACGGAGGTCATCGGCCTCCGCCGGGTCCTCGTCCGCCGACGCGCGGAGATCCTCGATGCGGTCGGCGCCCCGATCGCGGAGGTGCTGACCGACTGGCTGATGTTGGGTCCGGGCCTCGTCCCGGTGCGGGTGCCCGCCGAGATCGAGCGGGTCTTTCCCATGACCCCGACACGCTTCGATCCGGCCCGGGTGCCCCTGCCGCCGACGCCGGTCGGGGCCCACCTGCGCCGCTTCCACGTGCGCCGCTCGGAGATCGACCCGATGGCCCATGTCAACAACGCCGTCTACCTCGACTACCTCGAAGAGTCACTGGCCGAGGCGGGCGCCGCCGCCGACCTCGAGGTCCGGCCGCGCCGTTACCGCCTCGAGTACCAGCAGGCAGCCGGCCCGGGCGCGGCGCTGACGGGTGCGACCTGGCGCCGGGGCGCTGGTTGGGCCTATCGGCTGAGCGACGAGGCCGGCCAGGACCTGTTGCGCGCGACCTTCGCGCCCGGCGCCTGAACCGGTGACGGTCAGCGGCGACCGCGCAGGAAGGTGCGTCCGTAGTTCGCGACGAGGAGCTCCCCGAGCGCGTCCGAGGGGATGCCCCGCCGCTCCGCCAGCCAGCGGGCGGTGACCTCGACCCAGCGCGGTTCGTTCCGCCGGCGGGGCGCGCCGGGCGGTGACAGGTAGGGCGAATCGGTCTCCACGAGCAGGCGGTCGTCGGGCACGAGGCGGGCGACGATCGCGGTCGTCTCCTCCCCCGACCGGAAGGCCAGGCCGCTAAAGCTCACCGCCAGCCCCAGCTCGAGGGCCGCCTCCGCGTAATCCACCGATCCCGAGAACGAGTGGAGCAGCGCAGGAGGCCGCTGGCCGAAGGCGGCGGACCAGGCCGGGCCCCCGACGCCGGCGGCGCGCAGCTCGGCGATCAGCTCGTCCTGGGCGTCGTGCCGGCCGTCCTTCGAGCGGCAGTGGAGGATGGCCGGCTTGCTGCTCGCGAGGGCCAGGGCCAGGTTGCGACGCAGGTTGGCGAGCTGCGCCTCGCGCGGTGAGAACGCC
>JBIOIE010000076.1:0-7322 GCA_044449605.1 Candidatus Limnocylindrales bacterium
GCCACGACCAGCACCCTCCCCGCCTCGAGGACGTCAACCGCCCGCTTGGCGGAGGTCAGCAGCTTTGCCATGGCGCGTACGAAGGGGACGGCGAAGCCGAGCCAGCTGATGAGCCGGTTCCGCCAGCCGACCCGCATGTCGGTCTCCTTGGGGCCGTAGATATGGACCCGGGGACGGGCCGGCCAGACCGCGTAGACGACCATCGGGTCCAACCAACCGGGGTGGTTCATGCACACCACGTACGCACCGGCGGGCAGGCGCCCGAAACCCTCCCGGCGGAAGCGGAACCAGGTCCGCAGGAGCGTCCAGAGGAGGACCCGCATGAGCTGGTAGCGGAAGGTCCGCCGCCAGGCGGGCAACGGATCATGGCGCGGATCGACGAAGACCTGGCTGCCCAGGTCTGCTCCGTCGAGCACCGCTCAGGTGCCCTCGCCGGGTCCTGCGGGGAGTTCGATGGACATCACGACCGAATCAGAACGGACGTTCTGTTTCGTGCTCGATGAGTCGCCCGCGGCCGGCCGGGATGCCGGCGGCGTGCGCCCGTCGATGCGCATGAGGACGTGGCCGATGAAGGCGCCGATCCGATCGGCGTCCTCGTCGACCCCCGTGAGGATGTAGTTGTCGACCTGGGCCGTCGCCTGGCGATGGCCGCGCGTGACATCGACGGACAGTTCGCCGATGGCCACCCGACCCCAGCGCACGACCTTGGCGCTCGCGCGAGGTCCCTCGAGGGGCACATTGACGCGGACGACCACGACGATGAGCCCGGCGTCGCCGATGACGAGGAGCGAGTAGTGCACCTCCGGGTCGTCGCCCCAGGCGACCCACGCGTCGCTGTCGAGGCCCGCCCCGAACAGCTCCAGCGCCGAGACGAACGTCGTGGCCACCTTGCCGGTCATCAGCTTCTGCCCGCGCAACGTGGCCTGCCAGTCGCTCAATCGCATGATCGCCTCCGCCAGCTGGTCTCGGCCGGCACGGTAGCACGCCCGGCATGGGCCGACCGGCCCTCCTCCGGCCGGACGGCTCCGCTTATCCTGACCGGCAGGTCCCCTCTCGCGGCGGGCGTGATGACGTTCGCCCGGCGCCGCGGAGCCATGCGGCGCCTGGACCCTGGCCCACCGCTCAGCAGGCGGGCTGGGAGGCGTGCGGGCGGGCGACGCCGCCTCGGGCGGCGGCTGCTAGGAGGAGCGTGGCATGCGCATCTGGCGACGGGCGCTCGGCTGGGGCGTCTTCTTCATCGTCGTCGGGATCGTGGCCCTGGGGGCCCGCCTCGGCTGGTTCGACGTCCGCTTCATCTCGGACATCGGCCGGCTGTGGCCGTTGATCCTCGTCGCCATCGGCGTCGGGCTCATCCTCGAGCGCACATCCTTGGGGCCGCTCGGCAACATCGTCGTCGGCGCCACCTTCGGCTTGCTCGTCGGCGGCGTGCTGGCCAACGGGCCCGGCATCGGCCTCGGCTGCGTCGACCTCAACGGACAACCGGGCAGCGAGCCCGCCCAGGTCGGGTCGTTCACCAGCGAGAGCGCCTCGGTCCGCCTGCACCTCGCCTGTGGCGAGTTGGACGTCAGCACCGCCAGCGGCACCGGCTGGCAGGTCGGCGGCGCCTCCGAGCGGATCGCTGTCGGCTTCGGCTCGTCCACGCTCTACGTCTCGCCCAGCAGCGGCGGCTTCGTCTTCCCGACCGGCCGTGCCGCGGATCTGGTGACCGTCCAGCTGCCGACCGGGCCGATCACGGATCTCGACCTGACCCTCGACGCCGGGCGCCTCGAGGCCGACCTCGCCAACGCCCGCCTGTCTGGCCTGTCTGGGACGATCAACGCCGGCGACGGCAGGATCGACCTATCCTCGACCCAGGTCGACAGCCTCAGCCTGACCCTCAATGCCGGCGATCTCGACGTGCTGTTGCCGACGACCGCGTCACAGGCCAGTGTGACCGTCAATGCCGGGCAGCTCCACGTCTGCGCCCCGGCCGGGGTCGGGCTGCGCGTCACATCGACCACCGTGCTGGGCGCGACGACCTATGGCCCCGGCTTCAGCCAGGAGGGCGGCGCCTGGCTCTCCAGCGCTTGGGCGTCGGCGAGCCAGCGCATCGAACTGCGGATGACCATCAACGTGGGCGCCGCGAACGTGGTCAGTGGAGGATGCGAGTGATGGACGAGCGTCTCTATCGGTCCCGGTCGGACCGGATCATCTCGGGCGTCGCCGCGGGGCTGGCCGACCGGCTGGACATCGATCCCTCGATCGTCCGGGTCGTCTGGGCCCTGCTGGTGTTGCCCACCGGCTTCCTGGCCCTGCTCGCCTACATCGTCATGGCCATCGTGGTCCCCGAGGAGCCGTACCCTGCCCCGGCCGACCGCGCACCCATGGCCGGGATGACCCCTCCCCCGGCGACTCCGGGCGCGGCCTACGCCACCCCGGCGAGCAGCGCCGATGGCGCCGCCGGGATGGTCGGTTCGACCCCGCCGGACGCCTCGAGCGGGCCGGCTCCGGTGGAGGCCGCGGGCACGGCGGGCCCGACCGGGCCGGGCTGGATCCCGCCCCTGGACTGGCGCGCCCAGCGCCGCGCCGAGCGGCGTGCCTGGCGGGCTGCTCACCATGCCGAGAGCGGTCACAACGGCGCCCTCGTCTTCGGCGCCATCCTCATCGTCGTCGGCGCCGTCTTCCTCGTCCGCCAGTTCGTGCCGCAGGTCGACTTCGACCTGCTCTGGCCGAGCGCGCTCATCGCCCTCGGGGTGGTCCTCATCCTGGCCGCCTTCCGGCGGGCCTGAGCCGACCGCCACCGGGGGGCCGGAACGGCGGGCCCCACGGAGACCTCCGAGGCCAGCCAGCCTCGGACGGCCGATGCTGCCTGGGCCTGGATGATCGGCGCGGTGACCACACCGAACAAGCCGCCGAGTGCATCCATGGCGGGCGATGCTCGTCGCCGACCGGGCAGTCGCAACGTGACAACCGGCCCCCACGTCGCGGGCCGGAGGCCCCCCTCGCCGCGCCGGGGCCGTGCTCTAACCTCGAAGACACAAGGAGGCGCAGGCGCGTTGCAGGCTAGCCAGGGAACGGCCGGATACGAGATCGTGGCCCGGGAGGACTTCTCGGACGTCACCTATCTGCTCGAGGTGCGCCATCCGCGCCTCGCTGCCGTCGCGCGCCCGGGCCAGTTCGTCATCGTCATGCTCCACGAGCACGGCGAGCGCATCCCCCTGACCATCGCCGACTTCGATGCCCAGCGCGGCACGATCAGCCTGGTCATCCAGGCCGTGGGCAAGACCACCCGCGAGATGCAGGTGGCCTGCCAGGTCGGCGCCCGCCTCTACGGCCTCGTCGGCCCGATGGGCATCCCCAGCCGGATCGAGGACGCGCGCAAGGTCGTCTGCGTCGGCGGTGGCCTGGGCGTCGCCCCGATCTTCCCCCAGGCGCGTGCCTGGAAGCAGGCCGGCGCCTACGTCATCGGCGTCGTCGGCTTCCGGACCAAGGAGCTGATGTTCTGGGAGGACCGCTTCCGCGCGGTCTGCGACGAGTTCATCGTCTGTACCGACGACGGCTCGGTAGGCATCAAGGGCCTCGTCACCGAGGGCATCGCCCAGGCCCTTGCCAGACACGCCGACATCGACGAGCTGGTCGCCATCGGCCCGCCCGTGATGATGCGCGCCTGTGCCGAGGCCACCCGCGCCGTGGGCATCCGGACCGTGGTCAGCCTCAACCCGCTCATGGTCGACGGCACCGGGATGTGCGGCGGCTGCCGGGTCAAGGTCGGCGAGCGGGTCTTCTTCGCCTGCGTCGACGGTCCCGACTTCGACGCCCACCAGGTCGACTTCGACGACCTCGCCGCCCGCCTGCGCCGCTTCGCGACGGCCGAGAAGGCGGCCCTCGAAGCCTGGCAGGCGGCCTGCCGGGGCGCGGCCGCCGCCGACGTCCTGGCAGCGGTCGCCGGAACGGCCTGAGGATCGAGCCGATGGCGTCCAAGAAGACCATCCGGACCATCCCCCAGGAGCGGACCCCGGTCCTCGAGCAGGATCCCCTTGAGCGAGCCACGAACTTCTCCGAGGTCTCGCGCGGGTACGGCCCGGCCGACGCCCTGCGCGAGGCCGAGCGCTGCCTGTTCTGCCCCGACCAGCCCTGCGTCCGGGGCTGCCCGGTGGGCATCGACATCCCGGGCTTCATCCGGCGCGTCGGCGCGGGCGACATCCGGGGCGCCTACGACACGATCTCGGCCACGAACCTGCTGCCTGCCGTGTGCGGGCGGGTCTGCCCCCAGGAGACCCAGTGCGAGGGCGTGTGCACGGTCGGCGAGTCACTCGAGCCGGTCGCCATCGGGCGCCTCGAGCGCTGGGTGGGCGACCAGGCCATCGCCGAGGGTTGGGCCAACGTGCCCTACATCGAGGCCAGGGGCTATCGGGTCGGCATCGTCGGCTCCGGGCCGGCGGGCATGGCCTGCGCGGCCGACATGGCCAAGGCCGGCTGCGAGGTCACCGTCTTCGAGGCCTTCCACGAGCCGGGCGGGGTGCTCAAGTACGGCATCCCCGACTTCCGCCTGCCCAACACCGTCGTCGACGCGGAGATCGTCAAGCTCGAGGGCCTGGGCATCCGCTTCGAGTGCAACACGCTCGTGGGGCGCCTCTTCACGATCGAGCAGATGATCACCGAGATGGGCTTCGATGCCGTCTTCGTGGGCACCGGCGCCGGCACGCCCACGTTCATGGGCATCCCCGGCGAGTCGCTCAACGGGGTCGTCTCGGCCAACGAGCTGCTGACCCGCTGCAACCTCATGCACGGGCGCGAGTTCCCCGCCTACGACACGCCCCTGCCGGCCCTGCGGCGGGTGGCCGTCATCGGCGCCGGCAACACGGCCATGGACGCGCTGCGGGTGAGCCTGCGCCTCGGCGCCGAGGCCGTCCGCTGCGTCTACCGGCGCAGCCGGACGGAGGCCCCCGCCCGGGTCGAGGAACTCCATCACGCCGAGCAGGAGGGCATCGAGTTCGAGTGGCTGACCAGCCCCCTCGAGATCCTCGACGACGGCCAGCGCAACGTGCGCGGCCTGCGCTGCATGCGCATGGAGCTGGGCGAGCCCGATGCCTCCGGGCGACGGCGGCCCGTGCCCATCGCCGGCAGCGAATTCGAGATCGAGGCCGACACCGTCGTCTACGCCATCGGCACCAACGCCAACCCGATCCTCGGCCAGACCTCCGGCCTGGCGCTCGACGAGCGGGGCTACATCAGGACGGACGCGGACCTGGCGACCTCGATCCAGGGCGTCTTCGCGGGCGGCGACATCGTCACCGGAGCGGCCACGGTCATCGAGGCCATGGGCGCCGGGCGCCGGGCGGCGCGCTCGATGAAGGCCTACCTCGGCCTGCGCGACAGCGACGTCGTCTACCTGGCCGAGCGGTCGGGCAGCGCCGGCAGACTCTTCGGCATCGACCTGGGCGAACGCGGCCACGCCCGCGTGCGGGTGGCCTGATGGCGGCCCCGGAGACAGCAGTGCAGCTGGCGACCGAGCTGGCCGGCGCCGCCGAGGGCGTCGAGCCGGAGGTCAAGCGCTTCATCAGCTCGAGGCCGGCGGTGACCCTGGCCGAGCACATCGTCGAGGTCATCAGCGACTCGGGCGAGGGCGCCCAGCGCTGCGGCCAGTCGCTGGCGGCCATCGCCGCCCGGATGGGCAACGGCATCTGGACGACCGAGATCATCCCGGCCGAGATCCAGCCGCCCGCCCGCAGCGTGGCCGGGGCGAGCGGCATCCGCATCCGCATGGGCGCCCGGCGCATCACCAACGGCGGCGACCAGACCGACTTCGTGGTCGCCTTCAACGAGCAGGTCCTGCTCGGCCGCGTGCGCGCCGGCGAGCTCAAGCGCGGCGCCACGATCCTCCTCGAGGACATGTGGCGCGAGCACCGTGACCCGAAGGTCGCCGCCTCCTACGTCGACGTTCGCGACGCCCTCACCGCCGATGGCTACCGCGTCGTCGAGGCGCCCCTCGACGAGGAGTGCCGCAAGCTCGTGGCCGACCCGCACCGGGGCAAGAACATGTTCGTGCTGGGCGTGCTGTGCAACGTCTACAGCCTGGACCTGGGCCTCGGCCGCGAGCAGATCGCACGCATCTTCGGCAAGAAGGACGAGGCCGTCATCCGCACCAACCAGCTCCTCCTGGAGGCGGGCTGGGAGTGGGCCGAGGAGCACCTCGATTTCAAGTACCGCATCCCCGGCCAGCGCTCCGACGAGCCGCAGATCGTCGTCAACGGCAACACCGCCATCGCCCTCGGCGTGCTGGCCTCGGGCATGGAGATCTGCGCCATGTACCCGATCACCCCGGCGACCTCGGCCTCGCACTACCTGAGCGAGGTCTTCGAGCGGGTGGGGGGCATCGTCCACCAGGCCGAGGACGAGATCGCCGCCTGCGCCTTCGCCCTCGGCGCCTCGTATGCCGGCAAGTGCGCGGTGACCATCACGTCCGGCCCGGGCTTCTCGCTGAAGCAGGAGGTCATCGGCCTGGCGGTGATGGCCGAGATCCCCCTCGTCGTGGTCGACGTCCAGCGCGGTGGCCCGAGCACCGGCCAGCCCACGAAGATGGAGCAGGGCGACCTGCTCCAGGCGCTCTACGGCAGCCACGGCGACGCGCCCAAGGTGGTCCTCGCGGCGAGCGGCATCGAGGACTGCTTCTACGCGATCATCACCGCCCGCAAGATCGCCGAGACCTTCAACACGGTCGTCATCGTCCTCTCCGACGCGAGCCTGGCGACCGCCCAGCAGCCCTTCCCGAGACCCGTCTTCAGCTCCGAGTGGCTGGCTCCGCCGGTCGATCAGAGCCCGCTGCCGGAAGGCGCCCTGCCTTACGACTGGGATCCCGTCACCGGCCTGTCGCGCCGCTTCGTGCCCGGCCAGCCGGGGGGCCTGCACACCCTCACCGGGCTCGCCCACGACCGGGCCAGCCACGTCGCCTACGACCCGGCCATCAACGAGGAGGGCCTCCGCGGCCGGAGCCTGAAGCTCGCGGCCCTCCAGAAGACCCTCAAGGCGCCCGAGGTCTTCGGCGCACCCGAAGGCGACCTCCTGTTGGTCGGCTGGGGCAGCACGAAGGGGGCGATCGAGGAGGCCGTCGAGCGCCTGGCTGGTGAGGGCCTCGCCGTCTCATCGTTGCACCTCCGCTTCATCCAGCCCCTCCCCTCCGGCCTGCGCCAGATCATGGCCCGCTTCAAGCGGGTGATGACCGTGGAGGCCAACTGGTCCGACCGGCTCGAGGACGCCATCGTCGACGAGGAGAACCGGCGCTACTCGGCGCTGGCGATGATCCTCCGTGCGCGCACCCTGGTCGACGTGGACTGCTGGAGCGA
>JBIOIE010000077.1:0-7217 GCA_044449605.1 Candidatus Limnocylindrales bacterium
CCCCTCGTCGCCCGGAACACCACGCGGGACACGCTCGTCGCGGGTCGCGTGGCGGCGGGGGGCACGTTCTGGACGAGCTTCAGGGGCCTGATGGGGCGGGCGACCATCGACCCGGACGAGGGCCTCTGGCTGCCGGGCGATGGCGCCATCCACATGTTCTTCATGCGCTTCGCGATCGATTGCGCCTTTCTGGGTCCGTCCGCTCCGGACGGCTCGCGCCCTGTCGTCTCGCTCCGCCACGGCCTGCGGCCGTGGACGGGCATGGCCTGGGCGCGTGGCGCGGGCGGCGTACTCGAGCTGGCGTCCGGGGCGCTGGCCCGATCGGCCACCGAACTCGGGGATCGGATCGCGCTGACGGAGGCCGAGACCTAGCCGGTCAGGTCCGCCGCGCTCATGTCCGTCGGGCCACGAGGAACGGGGCCAGGGCGCCGAAGATGGCCACGAACGGCAGGAACGGTCCGGGCAGCCAGCCCAGCAGGGGCATCAGGAGGCCCACGCGGCGGCCGCGGTCGGCGAGCAGTGCCGCCGGCAGGAGCAGGAACACGAGGTAGTGCGGCCAGAGGAGCGGCACGAGGAGCAGCGACGCCCCCACCGTGGCCACGAACCCGGCGTCGCGGTCCAGCCGCGTGGCGGCCACGATGATGACGGCTCCGGTCAGCAGACCGGCGAGATAGGCGATCGTCGGCCAGGGGTCGGGCAGGCCGGCGCCCGCGACGATCGAGGCCAGGTCGACGTTGGAGCGGATGCCCTGGAAGCCGACCATGTCGCGGACGACGGTCAGGTAGTCGCGATACCCCTGGAGGCCGACGACCGGCAGCGTCAGGGCGACGACGACAAGGCCGGCGGCGATGGTCCAGGCGAAGGGCCGCCAGCGGCGCCGGAGGGCCTGCCAGGCTGGCACGACGGCCAGCGGCGGCCGGACGGCCAGGGCGAGCGCCACGAACGCGGAGCCCGCGGGTCGATCCAGGAAACGCCAGGCGAGGGCCATCAGCGCGAGCACGACGAGACTGACGTTGCCGAGGTTCAGGTCGAGGAGGACCGGGAAGCTGAAAGCGGCCACGAGCAGGCTCGCCCCGCGGACCCACGGCCGGACCGGTAGCAGGGCGATGGCCAGGCCCAGCAACGCGACCCGTACGATCAGCCAGGCGACGGCGGCCACGTCCGGGAGCAGGCTCGCGACTGGGCTCAGCAGGACGGCCAGCGGCGGTGCATACAGGTAGAGCCCGGCGGGGCCCGGGTCGAACGGCCCCGCCAGTGTCTGGGCCTGGTAGGGCGTGGCCCCGGCGGCAACGCGGCCGGCCGCCGCGAGGTACGCCGCGAGGTCGTAGCCGGCACCCGCCGTGCCGCGCAGGGCGAGGCCGACGACGACCATGACCGCCAGGCCGAACGCTCCCACGATCAGGGTCGGGCCCAGCCGGCGCACGTCGCCGCTGGCGTGCGGCCGGGGAGCGTCGTCGGTGAGCGTCATCGCGCCGAAGCATACGGGCCTCCGTCGTGCCGATGGACGGCCCGATCCGGTGCCGGCGCACGCATTCGGGTCCACCGGCACTGGCGCCTGGCGGGTGCACGGAGAACACTTCGGCTCGGCGGTCGGTCGGCGGCTCGCCCGCGCGCCTGCGCAGCCCGAGTCGTGACCAGGGACCGGTCCGGCGCCCGACGGCGCGGCGGAGGCAGCCATGACCCGGGAATTCCTCGTCCACCTGGACAACCGTCCGGGTGAGCTGTCTCATCTGTCCCGGGCGCTGGCAGCCCGGGGCGTCGACATCCGGCACGTCTCGTGCCTCGGTTCGGGCACGGTCGCCTGTGCCTGCATCATCCCGGACGACGACCAGGCGATGCGGGATGTCCTGCACGGCATCGGCTCCGAGTTCATCGAGGGCGACGCGCTCGTCGTCGACATCGAGGATCGGCCCGGTGGATTGGCCGACATCACCGAGCGGTTCGCGGCGGCCGGCGTGAACATCCTGGGGACCATGTGCGTCGGCCAACGGCCCGGCTTCATCCAGATGGCCTTCACCGTCGACGACGAGCCCGCAGCGCGCCGGGCGCTGATGTCCCCGGCGCCCGCACTGGCCGGCGTGGCGCACTGAGTCAGCGGTCCCTTCGCCGGAGCCAGCCAGCCGGCGCTCCCGAGCCGCCCGCCACCGAGCCAGCGGTCCCGCAGCGGCCGGCCGCCGCTAAGCGCGCGTCGAGTCCCGGGCGTCACGATCGGGGCATGGACACGCTTCTCGACGTCCTCCTGCCACCGGCCTGCCCGGGTTGCGGCCGGGAGGGCGCCGTCCTTTGTGCTCCCTGTCGCGCCCACCTGGCGGCGCGCCTCGACGCGCCCGCCGGGCTGCCGCTCGGCCTGCCCACCGACCTGCCCGTCGGGCTCATCCAGCTCGAGTGGTGCGCGCCTTTCAGCGGCCCGACCCGGGCGACCCTGCACGAGCTGAAGTACGCGGCCAACCGGCGCCTCGTTGGGCCGCTGGGCGACCTGCTGGCGGCGCGCTGGGGACGCGCCGGCTGGGGCGGCGACGTCCTCGTGCCCGTCCCGGTCCACGCCGCCCGTCTGCGCCAGCGCGGCTACGACCAGGCGGTCCTGCTCGCCAGCGCCGTCGGCGCGCGCCTGGGCCTACCCGTCGTCGAAGGCCTCCGGCGGGGTCGCGCGACCGCCGCCCAGTACGCCCTCGGCCGCCAGGCGCGCGGCGCCAACGTGGGCACGGCGTTCGAGGTGATCGACGGCGCCCGCGGCCGGATCGCGGGCCGCTGGGTCGTCCTCGTCGACGACGTGGTCACGACCGGCTCGACGATGGCCGCCTGCGCGACGGCGCTCGTGGCCGCCGGCGCAGAAGCGGTCTCCGGGCTCGCCGTCGCCCGCGAGCGCTAGGTCTTCGAGGCCGGCCAGCGGGGCCCGGCTGGGCCCGGCAGTAGAATCCAGGCATGGAGGCGCGCCCGTGAGAACCATCGTCAAGGGCAAGAACTTCGACGTTCCCGAGGACGACCGGCGCTATGTCGAGCGCAAGATGGAGCGCCTCGGGCGTCTCCTCGACGATCGCTCGGACGCCGTCGTCGAGCTGTCCCTGGAGCGGCACCGCAGCATCGAGGACAACCACGTCGTCGAGGTGACCCTGCTCATCGACGGACGCCCGCTGCGTGGCGTCGCCCAGGGCACCAATCACCGAGCCGCCGTCGACAACGTCATCGACCGGCTCGAGCGGCGTGCCGTCGAACACACCAAGAAGCCGCGGCGCCGTTTGCAGCCGATCCAGGAGAGCCCGCTGCTGCGCTCGATCGCCGACGGCACCGCGGACGCCGACCGGCCCCAGCCCGTGGTCGTCAAGATCAAGCGCTTCGCCATCGAGCCGATGTTCGAAGAGGATGCCGTTTCGCGGATGGAGGAGCTGGGTCACAACTTCTTCGTCTTCGTCAATGCCGAGGACGAACGGATCGCCGTCCTCTACCGCCGCCGCGATGGCGACTACGGGCTCATCGAACCCTCGGTCGGGGGCGACTACTCGCCGGGCGGCAACGGGCGGCGCTGACCGCCGCCAGCGAGTGGATCGCGGCGCCTGGACGAAGGATCAGGCCGGCCAGGTCTCGCGGGCCTGCAGCTCGTAGACGCCCGCCGCACGGCGCATGAAGCCGAGATCGACGAGGTAGCGGCGCAGCGACGCCGAGTCCGGGTGGAGGACGCCCAGGCGCTGGTTGACCTCCTTCTCCGGGTACCGCCGCCCGGCCTCGAAGACGGTCTCCGCCAGGTAGCGCAGGACCACCAGGCGCTTCTTCTCCTGGGCCGGGATCGAGGTCAGGCGGCCATCCTCGAAGAAGGCACGCAGGACCTTGACATCGAAGGCCGCCCGCGGCAGGCCGTCCGGACCGGGCAGCTCGGCGGGCGAGTCGGCGCCGGGGCTGGCGGCGGCGTCGAGACGCTTCCCGAGCTGGCCGAGGCGATCCAGGCGGAGGCGGTACTCGACGTAGGGCGGCCGCGGCGTGGCCTCGACGAGCCCCGCCTTACTGAGGCGATGAAGGTGGTGGACGACGGTGGCCGGGGACAGGGAGAGGGCATCGGCCAGCTCGGCGACGGCCATCGGGTGGCCGGCCAGGAGGCCCACGATGCGTAGCCGCGAGCGGTCGGAGAGAGCTTTCAGGGTGAGCAGGAGGTCTTCGTCCATGGTCGGGATCATATCATGCGATTCGATAGCTATCAAATCGTCAGCTCACCGGTACCATCGGCCGAGATGATCCCGGATCCCCTTGCTGCCCTCGGCGGTCGCCGCGCCGGCCCCCACCTGCCCCTCGGGGCGGGCATGGTCAAGGCCGCCGACCGCGCCCGGGAGATCGGCGCCACGACCGTCCAGATCTTCGCCGACAACCCGACCGCCTGGCGCCGCCGCTCGGAGCCGCCCAAGGCGCTGGAGGCTTTCGGGGCCCGCCTCACCGAGCACGACATCCAGCCCCTGGCCATCCATGCCGCCTACCTCGTCAACCTGGCCGGCCCGGAGGATGACTTCTGGGAGCGGTCCGTGGCGGTGCTGGCAGCCGAGCTGCTGATGGGCGCCCGGTACGGCGCGGCGAGCGTCAACGTCCACATCGGCTCGCACCGCGGTCGCGGCCCCGAGGCGGGTCGGCGACGCCTCGGGATGGGCCTCCAGCGCGTCCTCGCGGCGGTGCCGGCCGGGCCCGGCAGCCCACGGGTCGTGCTCGAGAACTCGGCCGGCGGCGGGGACGGCCTGGGCTCCACCCTGGAGGACCTGGAGGCCATCCTCGAGGCCATCGCGGCTACGGGCGCGGACCTCGGGCGGGTCGCCTTCTGCCTCGACACGGCGCACTTGTGGGGCGCCGGCCACGAGATCAGCCGCCCCGAGGTGGTCGACGCTCTGCTCGAGGGGTTCGACCGGCGGCTGGGGCCGGCGCGCCTGGCGATGATCCACCTCAATGACTCGAAGGCGGCGCTGGGCTCGCACCTCGACCGGCACCAGCACGTTGGCGCCGGGTCGATCGGGCCTGCCGGCATGGGCCACCTGCTCCGCCATCCGCGGCTTGCGGGAGTGCCCTTCGTGTTCGAGACGCCGGGCATGGAAGAGGGCTACGACGCCGTGAACATGGAGCGCGTCCGCCTCCTGGTGGCCGACCAGCCGCTGCCGACGCTCGCGCCCGGGGCGCTGAAACTCAAGGGCAGCCGTGCGCGGGGGAACGTCGCTCCCGCCGAGTGACCGGTCGGCGAGGTGCGCTGCGTCCGGGATGGCGGGGGTACCAAGGGACTATATCGAGTGCCCCCGCGTGCCGCCGATGATTCATCCGGAATCGATACCCGCAAACGTACCCACGGGAGTCCGATGAGCGTCGACAGCGGTCGTGGCTTCAACGAGTGGCTGCGCACCCAGCTCAAGGCCAAGAAGATGTCACAGCGCCAGCTGGCGCAGCAGTCGGGCGTCGATCACTCGACGATCTCCCGGCTCATGCGCGGCGGGCGGACGCCATCGCTCGGTACCGCCACCAAGCTCGCCCGTGGACTGCGTGAGTTGCGCGACGAGGCGGACACGCCGCAGTACTTCGGCCTGGTCGCCAACGCCAACACGAACCCCACCGCGCGGGTCGAGTACTCGCTGCGCGCCGACGACTACCTGAGCGAGCCCCAGGTCCGCCAGGTCATGGAGTACTACCTCGCGGTCCGGCTGCGCCGTTTCTCGCGCCCCACGGGAAGCAATCCCGGGGCCCACGCCTCGAGCCTGCCCCTCGCCCGCTTCACGAAGCGCAACTAGCCGATCGCGGCCCGCCCGCGGCTCCCCCAGGCGGCCGCGGACCCTTCGCTGGGCTGCCGGCCGCGGTCCGGCTCAGGAAGACGGCAGCGACGCCCTTCGGGCCGCGCCCTTCGTCTTGGACGAGAGGACGTAGGCCACGCCGCCCAGCACGACGATCGAGAGCACGCTGATGGCTCGGTCGACGAGCGCGATCGCCGTCGCCTCCACGACGGGCACGCCGTAGATCGCGCTGAGGATGCCCACGATGCCAGCCTCGACGATGCCGATGCCGGCCGGGGTCAGGGGTACGGCGGTCAGCAGCGACGCGGCCAGGGCGACGAACAGCGTGCCGCTCAGGCCGAGGTGGAGGTCACCGAACCCGAGGGAGGCGATGACCAGGAAGAGCCGAACGGCCTCGGTCATCCAGATGACCACGGTGATCGCCCCGAGCTCGGGGATGCGCCGCACGGGGAGCGCGAACACGCCTTCCTCGAAGCGGTCGTAGAGGTCCAGCAGCCGAGCCCGCCAGGGCAGCCGGACGACCAGCCGGCGCCCGAAGTTGCGCAGCGTGAAGAGCCCCACGGCGAGCACCACGACCACGACCACGCCGAGCCCGAGGACGAACTGGACGGCCGGGTCGAAGCCGCTGCGAAAGCTCCAGAAGCCCGCCGCCAGGCCCAGGATGGCGATCGCGAAGAGGTCGAAGATGCGCTCGATGAAGACGGTCCCGAAGGTTCGGCTCAGGGAGGCCTGATAGTTGAGGCGGAGCAGATAGGCGCGGTAGACGTCGCCGAGCTTGGCCGGAACGAGGCAGTTGACCAGCCAGCTGATGAAGATGATCTCGGTCGAGTCGCGCACGCCGAGGGTGAACCCCGAACTGCGCAGCAGGAGCGCCCAGCGGTAGCCGCGCAGCGGGAAACCCAGGTAGTAGATGACGAAGGCGGCCACGAGAAGGAGCGGCTGGGCGGCCAGCACGAGCCTCACGAGCTGGTCGAGGTGGAAGCCGGGCAGGCTGCCTACCACGAGCACCAGGATCAACACCGGCAGGGCGATCGAGACGATCGTCCGGGGATCGCGGAGGCGCTGCGAGAGCGACACCTGCTCGCGCTCGATCTGCGCGGCGTTCGGCGCGGGCTCGGTGTCGGCCGCCGCGGGCTCCTCGCTGCTCATCGGCGCGCCGGCACGGCGTCGGCGCGGCGGTTGCCGCGCAGGCGCTGGATGAGCTTCGCCCAGGGGGTCATGGCGCGCACGACGAACGAGGCCCGCCCGGTCACCAGCGTCGCCGCGGCGAGGGCGGCCCGCAGCTCCGCCGCATCTCGAACCGGCCCCGTCAGGCGCGTGTACGCCACCCCGACCTCAGCCAGGGAGTGGGCGTCGGAGACCGCCACGCCGGGAACAGCGCGCGCCGCCGCGAACTCGCGGGCCCGTTCGTTGACCCCGGCCAGCGGCACGCGGGCGTTCCAGGCCTCGACGTAGTCGATCCGGGCGGCGACG
>JBIOIE010000078.1:0-7211 GCA_044449605.1 Candidatus Limnocylindrales bacterium
CCCTCAGGCGTGGAAGGCCTCGAGTGCCTCGCGCTCCCGTTCGACAGCCCGCTGGTCCAGCGCAGTCAGCTCCTCGTAGGGATCGAGGACGATCCGACCATCCCGGACGGACCAGGCGCCGGCGACGACACCGTCGACCAGGTAGGTACCCACTGAGAAGGGGTTGCGGATGCTGAAGACGCGTCCGCGGTGCGGCTCCGGGAGGATGCCCGCGCGGCGCGCGTGGACGAGCAGCGTGCCGTCCCAGTGAGGCAGGAAGCGGACCGGCGCGGGTGTGGCTGGGTCGGGCAGGGGAGCGCCGGCCAGGTCGACCAGCTCGCGGCCAGCCTCGCTCCGGTAGCGGACGAGGTCCAGCCCCTCCCCGGCCCGGCGGGCCTCGGCGACGGGGAGGCCGGCCCAGGTGGCGATGTCGCGCCACTCGGCCGGCCCGAAGGCGCGCAGGTAGGCGCGCACGAGGTGCTCGAGGCCCTCGTCCTCGGTCGCATCCTCGGGCCCGACCCAGTCCTCGGCCAGCCCCAGGGTGTCGGCCCGGCGGTGCTCCCAGGTCCCCGCCGGCGGCACCCGCACGAGGTCCACCCAGAGGCCCAGGTTGCCCACGAAGCCGGCCCCCAGCCGCCCCAGCTCCTTGACCGTGCGCGGACCATCGGCCAGCGCCGCCCGCATCGCCGCCGCGGCCGCAACGAGGTCCGCCTCGCCTCGCCCTGCCGCGAGACGCAGCGCCCACGCCCGGCGGGCGCGACGGATGCCCAGGGCGTAGCGCCAGAACTCGCGCCGCGAGACGATGTGGATGGTCGTCCGCAGCAGCGTGGCCTGGACGACGCTGCGCTCCTCGAGGGCCGCCGTGAGCGCGGCCCGCGGGAAGTCCGCCACGCGCGTCCAGAGCCCCACGTAACCCGACGGTGCGTACTGCGTCTGCAGCCCACCCACCTGTTCCACCGCCTCGGGGATCGATAGCGTCGACCGCTCCAGCAGGAGCTGGCGGGCCAGCAGGGCGCGGTTGAGCGCGCGACGGGAGAGCGTGGGCGGGACCATGGGCTGCCAGCCTAGCGGACGGCGGCGGCGACCTCTTCGGGCAGCCAGAACCAGCGCAGGGCCTCGAAGTCGGCGCCTTCGTCAACGGGCTCGGGCGCCGGTGCCGGCGGCGGCGCGGCCAGGATGGCGCGACCCTCGGTCAGGTAGTCGGCGAGCCGCGACTCGGGCTCCCGGTGGCGATGGGCGGCGTAGCCGATGCCCTGCTCGCCGAAGCGCACGTCGGCGAGGCTGAGGGGCGGTTCGACGACCCCGCCGGCGTGCCGCCAGATCCCGGTCCGGGGCTCGAATCGGTACTGGGGCAACAGACGCCAGCCCTCCCGGGCCACCAGCTCGACGGCCTCGAGGATGAAGCCGAAGACCGCCTCCGAGATGAAGTAGTTGAAGTTGACCCGCACCCAGCCGGGCTTGATGCCCTCGCAGCCGAGGGCGGTCTGGCGGTCGAACTCGCGCGAGGTCTCGGTGTCGATGCCCAGCAGGCGCAGCCCGTAGGGCCCGGCACAGGAACAGCCGCCCCGCGACTGGATGCCGAAGAGGTCGTTGAGCAGGGCGACCACGAAGTTGTGGTGGAGGTAGCGCCCCTCGTGGCGGACGACGAAGGAGACGATCGAGAGCCGGTCGAGGTCGGGGTTGCCGAGGATCTCGATGGCCGGGTCGGCCGACCAGCGCCCGATCGCCCGCCGGATGAACGACTCCTCGCGGGCCCGGATGGCCTCGACGCCGACGGCCTCCTTGAGGGCGAAGACGAGGCCCGCCCGGATCGACTCCACGATGGCCGGGGTGCCGCCCTCCTCGCGGTGCTCGATGTCGGCCAGGTAGCGGTGGCCGATCTCGTTGACGAAGGCGACCGTGCCCCCGCCCACGATGCTGGGCACGCGGTTGTGGAACAGCTCCTTGCGCGCGACCAGGAGTCCGGGCGTGCCCGGCCCGCCGATGAACTTGTGGGGCGAGATGAAGATCGCGTCCTTGTAGTCGAGGTCCGGGTCCGGCCCGGGCCGGCGGGGCGACATCTCGATGTCGACGTAAGGCGCGGCCGCCGCGAAGTCCCAGAAGGACAGCGCGCCGTGACGATGGAGGAGGACCGAGATGGCCCGCGTGTCGGAGATGATGCCGGTCACGTTGCTGGCGGCCGAGAACGAGCCGATGCGCAGCGGCCGGTCGGCGTGGGCGACGAGCTCGGCCTCCAGGCGCTCGAGGTCGATGCGGCCGTCGTGGTCCTCGGGGATGACGACCGTATCGGCGATCGACTCGCGCCAGGGCAGCTCGTTGGAGTGGTGTTCGTAGGGCCCGATGAAGACGACGGGCCGCTCCGCCGCGGGGATCCGAGAGGCCAGGTCGTAGCGCTCGTCCAGCTCCGCCGGCAGGCGCAGGTTGAGGACCTCGACCAGGCGGTTGACGGCGGCTGTCGAGCCCGAGCCGACGAAGATCACGGCGTGCTCGGGGCCAGCGCCGACCGCGCTGCGGATGATCCGCCGGGCCTCTTCGCGGAAGCGGGTCGTCTGGAGTCCCGTGCCCGAGGATTCGGTGTGCGTGTTGGCGTACAGGGGCAGGACCGCCTCGCGGATGTAGTCCTCCACGAAAGCCAGCGAGCGGCCCGACGCGGTGTAGTCGGCGTAGGTCACCCGCCTCACGCCGAAGGGCCCGGCGACGGCCTCGTCGTCGCCGATGACTGCGCCCCGGATCGTCTCGATGAGCCGGTCGGCTTCCATCCGCGCATCGTAGCCGGTCGGCCGGGCGGGCCAAGACGGTGCGCCGACGCACCGCGGCGGTGGCGGGAGTGGGCACGGCAGAGTACCCTCCGGCCGTGCCAACTACGCTGCTGACGGCGCTGGTCGGTGTCGCCCTCATCGTCAACCTCGTGCTCGTGGTCGCCCTCATGGCCGGCGCGTGGCGGGGCCGTGCCAACGGCCTGGAGCCGGGAGGCAGCAGGTCGACACCGGAGCCGCTCGACATCGCCCTCCAGGCCGCCGCCCGCGCCGATGGCTCGCCGACCGCCCGGGCCGGCCTCAGCGACGAGGTCTACGACCGGGTCATCCGCGTCGTCGGCTACGCCTTCCTGCTGGGCACGGCGGCGATCGTGGCGGTCCTCTGGCCGGGGCGGGCGCCCGCCGTCTACGCGCTCCTCGGTGGAGCGGCCGTCTGGATCTTCGTCTTCCACGACGTCCTGCCCCGGGCTGTGCCGCGGCGGCTCATCGTCCTCGCCGAGGCCGGCGTGGCGGTCGTCTTCTTCAGTGCGCTTGTCGTGCTCACGGACGGTGTCGACAGCCCCTTCTTCTTCGGCTTCTTCCTGATCTCCGCCGCCGGGGCCCTCGTCGTCGGCCGGGTGGCCAATTTCCTGCTGGCCGCGGCGATCTCGGTCGTGTACCTGCTGGCCATCGCCGTGACCACGACGGCCGACACGCTCGCGGTCGAGCAGGTGGTCCGCGTCGCGGTCAACCTCCTGGCCCTCTGGTTGCTCTCGTATCTCGCCTCGGTCGTGGCCCAGGCCCAGCGGCGGACGCGCGACGCCGCTGTCGGCCTGTCGCTGCGCGACCCGCTGACCCGGCTCTACAACCGCAACTATCTCTTTGCCGTCCTGGAGCGCGAGATCGCCCGCGCCGGCCGGACGCGGCGCAGCTTCAGCGTGCTGATGCTCGACGTCGACCTGCTCAAGCCGGTCAACGACCGCTACGGCCACCATGTCGGCGACCGGATGCTGCGCGAGGTTGCCGACGTGATCGGCGGGGGCGTCCGGCTCGTCGACACGGCCGCCCGCTACGGCGGCGACGAGTTCGCGGTCGTCCTGCCCGAGACCTACCCGGAGGGCGCGTTGGTGGTGGCCGAGAAGCTGCGCCGGAGCGTCGCCGCGATCCACGTCCCCACGGGCCCCGACACGGTGCGCACGAGCGTGTCGATCGGCATCGTGGCCTTCCCGGACGACGGCCGAACGGCCGACTCGTTGATGGCCAACGCCGACCAGGCGATGTATGAGGCGAAGCGGCGGGGCAAGGATCTCGTCCATTGGGGCGGCCTCGGCCGGCGGGCCATGCCCGCGCTGCCCGCGGCCCCGATCATCACGACCACCGACGTCCGCCCGCGTACGCCAGTGGCGGTCGGCCCGGGCGACCGCCGCCACGAGGACCGGCGCGCGGGAGACTGGCTCCAGGGGGACCGGCGTGTCAGCGACCGGCGCGCTAGCGTGGCCGGCGATCCGGACGAGGTGACGGGCCAGCCGGAAGAGCCGGTCGAACGCCCTGCTCCGAGCGGCTCGCTGGCCGCCCTTCCGCGCCAGCCGGAGGCGCGGCTGGACTCCCGGTCCAACCGGCGTTTCCAGGTCGTCCACCACGACGATCCTCGCGACGAGGGCACGATCGGCGACTTCATCCGCGATCCGCGGCGGGCGCCCGAAACCAAGGCGCAAGAGCCCGACCGGGACCGTCGTCGGGCCTGAGCGGCGCCCCGGCCGGCCCAGCCGCCCGGTGTAGGATGACCCGGCGATGAGCGACGACCTGCCCGACGACCCGGCCGCCCGTCCGCCCCGGGGCTTCTCGAGCCGGGCCATCCTCGCCGCCACGCGTGCCCCGGAGATGCGCCAGCGGCCGACGGCCGTGCCCATCTACCAGAGCGCGACGTTCTCGGCGGACGATGCCGAGGGGCTGGCCGCCATCCTCGCGGGCGGCCCCGGCTACAGCTACGCCCGCATCGACAACCCGACCGCAGCCGCGCTGGCCGCCGCCGTCGCCGAGCTGGAGGGCGCCGAGAGCGGGTTCGCCTTCGGCTCGGGCATGGCGGCCATCCACGCCGCGATCATGGCCACCGTCCGCGGCGGCGACCGGATCGTGGCCACCCGCGCTGTCTACGGCAGCACGCGCACGTTCCTCGACCGGGTGATGGCCCGCCTCGGTGTGCGCATCGACTACGTCGACGCGACCGACGCGGACGCGGTCAGCGCGGCCCTGCCCGGCGCCAAGGTGCTCTACCTCGAGACGATCAGCAACCCGACCCTCGTCGTCGTCGACATCCCCGAACTGGTGGCGCGAGCCCATCGCGCCGGCGCGATCGTCCTGGTCGACAACACCTTCGCCTCGCCCTACCTGTGCCGGCCCCTCGAGTCGGGCGCGGACCTGGTCATCGAGTCGGCGACGAAGTGGCTGGGCGGTCATTCGGACGTCCTGGCCGGCGTCGTGAGCGGCAGCGAGGCGCTGCTCAAGGAGGTCCGAGCGGTGGCGGTGGACACGGGCGGCATCGTCGCCCCGTTCTCGGCCTTCCTCGTGCTGCGCGGCATCGAGACGCTGGCGGTGCGCATGGATCGCCACTCGGCGTCCGCGCTGACCCTGGCCCGCTACCTCGAGGGCGCCGATGGCCCCCGCCGCGTCATCTACCCGGGCCTCGCCAGCCACCCCCAGGCGACGGTCGCCCAGCGCCTGTTGCGCGCCGGGGGCGGCATGCTCGGCATCGACCTGGCGACGCGCCAGGCGGCGCTGGCGTTCATCGATGCCCTGACCATCCCCGACCGGACCGCGTCGCTGGGCAGCGTGCGTACGCTGGCCGTCCACTCCGCCACCACCTCGCATCGCCAGTTCGACGCCGCCGCCCTGGCCGCGGCGGGCATCTCGGAGGGGCTCGTGCGCGTGAGCGTCGGGCTCGAGGACGTGGAGGATCTCGTCGCCGACGTCGCAGGCGGCCTCGCCGCGGTGCGCTCGGTCGTTCCCGCGTAAGCACCATCGCCACCGTCGCGCTCGGCGACCGCCGCACCTCGCACCCCGGCGATCTCGCCACGCGCCTGGCGAACGCTGTCTGGCGGACGCTGACCGACGTCCGCTTCGCGGTCCTCCAGATCATCGTCATCGCCGTCGCCGGCGTGATCGGCACGATGATCCGCCAGATCCCCTCGTACGCCCTGCGTAACAACCCCCTCGGCTACGCCGCCGAGCTGGCCGACCTCCATCGCCGCTACGACCCCATCTCCATCCTCGGCGCCAACATCGGCCCCGGGCTGGTCGGCGTCTTCGACGCCCTCGGCTTCTTCCGCATCTTCACGGCGCCCTGGTTCACGCTGCTGCTGACCCTGCTCGTGGTCAGCATCGTCGTCTGTACGCTCGACCGCCTGCCCCGGCTGTGGCGCACGGCACGCGAGGTGCGGCCCATCCAGCCGGCCGAGTTCTTCGACCTGGAGCTGCCCCAACGGGCCGTCTTCGGCGCCGTCGAGGTCGGCGACGATGAGCTGGCCACGGTCCTTGGGCGGCGCCGCTATGGCGTGCTCCGCCCGGCCCCGGCCAGCGCAGGACCCCGCGACCAGCCCGGCGACCAGCCCGCCGAACGGTTCCTCTACGGCGACCGGAACCGCTACTTCAAGCTGGCCACCCTGCTCACCCACCTCGGGCTGATCCTCTTCATCGGGGGAGGTGCGGTCACGGGGGCCTTCGGCTTCGAGACCGTCCTCTTCGTGGCCGCCGGCCAGACGGCGCCGGTCGAGCCCGTCGGCACGCCCGACAACCTGCTCGTCAAGAGCCTCGGCTTCGAGGCGCCCCAGCGCCCCGACGGCTCCTTCGCGGACTTCCGGACGGACCTGGCCGTCTACCGGGACGGGCAGCAGATCGCCCGCAAGACGATCCGGGTCAACGACCCGCTCGAGGTCGACGGCTTCGTCTTCCACCAGAACACCTTCGGGGCGGCGGAGACGCTCGACGTCCGCGATCCCGCCGGACGGCTCGTGTGGCACGGCCCGGTCCTGCTGGACGACCAGGTCCTGGGCAAGCCCGAGGGGCTCCTGAGCCTTCCCGGCTCCCCCTTCGGGATGTTCCTGATCCTCGATCGCGACGCGGCCGGCACCGGCCGGCTGACCCTGTTGGGCACCGATGGCTCGACGGACTCCGCCGGCAACCTCGTGCCCATCTTCGCCGACCAGTTGGCCCTCGGCGCCACCAGCGACCCGACCCGGACCCTCGGCTACACCGTTCGCTGGATCGAGGCGGGCGCCTTCAGCGGCATCGTCACCCGGCGAGATCCGGGCCAGCCGCTCATCTGGGTCGCCTACCTGGCGCTCATCAGCGGCATCGTCATGAGCTTCTACTTCCCGCGCCGTCGGATCTGGTTGCGCCGGAGCGGCGACCGGCTCGAGGTGGCGATGCTCGCCGATCGCTACGTCGACGTGCGCCGCGAGTTCGCCCAGCTCCTGGCTGATCTGGCGCGCGTCACGGGCC
>JBIOIE010000079.1:0-7144 GCA_044449605.1 Candidatus Limnocylindrales bacterium
GCTCGCGGCCACCGCCGCCCGAGTGCCGTCGGGGCCGGCCCTCAGATCCCCGGCTCGGCGATGGCCTCCCGGCGGGGGCGGGCCACGACGATGGCGGCGATGACGACCACGCCGCCAAGAAGCTGCAGGCCCGTGGCCCGCTCCCCGATGAGGAGCGTCGCGAACATGACGCCGAGGAACGGCTCGAGGTACGTGTAGAGGGCCGCCCGTGACGCGCCGACCCGGCCGATCGCGGTGAACCAGAGGATGTTGGTCAGGCTGACGCTCAGGAGTGCGGCGTAGAGGAGGCCCAGCCAGGCCTCGCTCGGCACCGTGGACCAGGACGTAGCCAGAAGGTCGGGTAGCGCGAACGGCAGCAGCGCGATGGTCCCGGCGACCATCATGAACGACGAGATGGAAAGAGCCGAATAGCGCGCCATCAACGGCCGGATGAGGACCGTGTAGGCGGCCCAGCTGGCCGCGGTGATGAGCGCCAGCAGCTCGCCCAGGAAGGTCGGGCTGCCGGCCTCGCCGTGGCTGCCGCCGAAGACGATGAGACCGATGCCGGCGAGTCCGACGGCCACGCCGATCCAGTGATGAAGGGCGAGGCGCTCCTGGCGGCTGAGGATGGCGATCACCGACGTCCAGACCGGAACGGTGCCGATCAACAGCGCCGCGTTCGAGGCCGTCGTCTCGTGGAGCGAACCGACGAACGCGGCTTGGTTGATGGTGATGCCGATGATGGCCGCCACGACGAGGTAGGCCAGGTCCGCGCGCCGGAAATGGGGCCGGCCCTGGAGCCGCAACGTGACGAGGACGGTCACCGTGGCCCCGACGGCGAAGCGGGTGGCGGAGAAGGCCAGCGGCGGGATGAAGCCGACCCCGACCTTGACCGCGGTGAAGTTCAGGCTCCAGATGACGACGGTCGCGAAGAGGGCGATCTCGGCCGAGGCGCGTCCCTTCATCGCCGTTCATCGTGCCAGCCTCGGGCCCACCGCGTCGGGCCGGAGCGCGGGCCGGGATCCGCGGGCCGACAATGGGCCCGATGTCACGGCCCACCGACCAAGCGCCGCCCACGACGCTTGTCGGCTGGCTCGCTCAAGGGGCGCTCGACCCACCGCTGGCGGCGCTGCTATGGCAGCTCATGGAGGGCGGCCTGCCGCTGACCGTCGCCGGCCCGGCCGGCTCGGGTCGCCACGCGCTGCTGGCGGCGCTGGCCGAGCTGCGCCCCGCACCGATCGCGCGTCAGCGCTCGCGCCTGCCCGAGGTCGTCGAGGCCGACTCACTGGCCGCACTGGACGCCCTGCTGGCGGCGGCCCCCTACGGCGCCCAAGAGGACGAGCTGCGCACCCTCGGCGTCGTACTCGTGCTGGGCGCACAGCGCCCCGACCAGCCGGGCGTCGTCGTCGCCCACTACGTCCGACCGCTCGAGCTGGACGGCCATGGTCACGTCCAGCGCCGGCCGCCGGCCGTGTTGGCCAGCTGGGATCCGGCTGCTGCGCGGTTCGACGATTACGCCTGGGGGATCCTCTCCGAGCTGGCCGCCCGGGTCGGGGTCGAGGCGCGCGGCTTCAGCGCCGAGCGCCAGCGTCGATCGGCCTACCTGGCCGGGCTTGTCGCGGCGGGCGACACGAGCCCGGACGACGTGCGCCGGGCGCTGGCCGGCTACCGCGTGACCGCTAACCGACTCTGACTGACCCGATCCCGGTCCGCGCGGCCGACGGGCGGTAGGATTCGGGCGCGTCCGCCGCCGACGACAGGAGACCCCGCCCGATGAACCAGCCCACCGTCGCCGCGTCCGCCGCCGAGCTCGTCCACGCGATCGTCGGCAGCGTCCACCTTGACGGGGAGCGGCTGGTCATCGCCGACGAGGCGCGCTTCCGGAAGCGGACGATCCGCGACCTGGCCTGGACGGCCACGTTCAGCGCAGACCCGGGGGCGGTCGACGCGGCGCGCTGGATGGTCTGGGAGGCCGCCATCGCCCTGGGCTGCCCGTCGGCGAGCATCCACGAGCTGTACATGGCCCGCGGCCGGGGCGAGGTCGGCGGCTTCACGGTGCCGGCCATCAACCTGCGCACGCAGACGTTCGACATGGCAGCCACGACCTTCCGGGCCGCCGCGGCGCGCGACGTGGGCACGGTCATCCTGGAGCTGGCGCGAAGCGAGCAGGAGTACACCTTCCAGCGGCCGGGCGAGTTCCTGACCAACGTCCTGGCGGGGGCGATCGCGGCCGGCTGGCGGGGCCCCGTCTTCGTGCAGGGCGACCACTTCCAGTTCAATGCGGCCAAGTACGCCGCCGACCCGGAGACGACGACCGAGGGCGTGCGCAAGCTGGCCCGCGAGGCGCTGGCGGTCGGCTACGGCCAGATCGACATCGACAGCTCGACGCTGGTCGACCTCTCCCTGCCCTCGGTCGACGAGCAGCAGCGCACGAACTACCAGCGGGCGGCCGAGCTATCGGCGCTCATCCGGGCCAACGAGCCGGCGGGCCTGACGGTCGGCATCGGCGGCGAGATCGGCGAGGTCGGCAAGGAGAACTCGAACGAGGCCGAGCTGCGCACGTACCTCGACGGCTACCGCACGGAGCTGGACCGCCTGTCCGGCCCATCGGCCATCGGCCTCAGCAAGGTTAGCGTCCAGACAGGTACGAGCCACGGCGGCATCCCCCTGGCCGGCGGCGGCGTGGCCGCGGTCAAGCTCGACTTCGGGACCCTCGAACGCCTGTCGGCGGTCTGCCGCGAGTACGGCCTGGCCGGTGCCGTGCAGCACGGCGCGTCGACGCTGCCGGACGAGCTGTTCCATCGCTTCCCGCCCACCGAGTGCGCCGAGATCCACCTCGCCACCGGCTTCCAGAACCTGCTCTACGAGCATCCCGCCTTCCCGGCCGAGCTGCACGCCGAGATCGAAGCCTGGTGCAGCGCGAACTCCGCCGCTGAGCGCAGGGCCGGCGAGAGCGAGACGCAGTTCCTGTACAAGACCCGCAAGAAGGCGCTTGGCCCCTTCAAGCGCCAGATCTGGGAGCTGCCTACCAAGGACGAGATCCTGGCCGCCCAGGAGGCCAAGATCAGCTACCTCATGGAGCAACTGGCGGTCAGCGGCACGACCGCGATGGTCGCCCGCTACGTCCGGCCGGCGCACCTTCCCCGGCCGCTGCCGGAGAGCCTCAGGACCGCCTCAGTGGCGTAGGGCCGAGGCGCGCCTCAGTGGCGCAGCGCCGAGCGCGGGCGGCAGGTATCGAAGAAGTCGACCCAGGGGTCGCCATCGCTGATGACGACGGTCGGCTTGCGGAACGGCCCGATGCCGCCGACCTCGAGCCGGGCGCCCGCGCGGGCGAGGAGGGCGACGATGTCCCGCTGGGCGTAGGCCTCGAGCGGCTCGAGATCATCGAGGCGGACCCAGTCGTCGTCGTCGAGCGGGACGTCGGGATCGATCCAGCGTAACGACACGTCGCCCACGCCCACGTTCGTGCCGCAGCACTTCGCCTTGAACCAGTCGATCAGGAGGCGGCGTCCCCTCGCGAGGGAGAGGAGTTCTGGCCGCGCGGCGCCGCCGATGTCGATGGCCCGGGCGTGCGTGCCAGCCGGGAGAGGCATCGGCGCAGGATACCCGCGCTCGCCGGAATCGTCCGGCGGCATCATGGCCAAGCGGGGGCTACGATATCCGCTCACGCCGCCACCAAAATCCGGTAGCGCTCCCGACGACCGAGGACCCGACCGACCATGACCGCTCTGACCGAGGCGACCATCCACGAGGCCCTGCGCGGCGTGCAGGAACCCGAGCTGGGCGGCGACCTGGAGACCCGGGGCATGGTCAAGGCGGTCGCGATCGACGGCGACCGGGTGGCCCTGACCATCGAGCTGACGACGCCGGCCTGCCCCCTCAAGGACGAGATCGTCTCGCGCATCGAGGCGGCCCTGCTGCCCCTGGGGGCCTCGGCGGTCGAGATCGAATGGTCGGCGGCCGTGCGCCGGGCGGCCCCGCAGGCCACCCAGCAGCTCGTGCCAGGGGTCAAGAACATCATCGCCGTCGCGTCGGGCAAGGGCGGCGTCGGCAAGACGACCGTGGCCTGCAACCTGGCCGTGGCGCTGGCCATGGACGGCGCGTCGGTCGGCCTCCTCGACGCCGACATCACCGGCCCCAACGTGCCCATCATGATGGGCGTCGAGGGCCAGCCCACCGCCAGCGCCGACAATCGGATCATGCCCCTCGAGCGCTACGGCGTGAAGGTCATCTCGATCCAGTTCTTCGTGCCCGAGGGCCAGCCCATCGTCTGGCGGGGGCCGCTCGTCGGCGGGGCCATCCAGCAGTTCCTGCGCGACGTCGAGTGGGGCGAACTGGACTACCTCGTCGTCGACCTGCCGCCGGGCACGTCCGATGCGCAGCTGACGCTCGCCCAGGCCGTGCCCATCAGCGGCACGCTGCTGGTGACGACGCCCCAGGACGTGGCCGTGGCCGACGTCGACAAGGCCCTGGCCATGTTCCGGCGCATGAGCGTGCCGATCATGGGCATCGTCGAGAACATGGGCTCGTTCGTGTGCAGCCACTGCGGCGAGGTGACCGAGGTCTTCGGGCGGGGCGGTGGCGAACGCTTCGCGCAGCGCCACGAGGTCGAGTACTTCGGCTCCATCCCGCTCGACGTGCGCGTCCGCCAGGGCGGCGACGCGGGCGTGCCGGCCGTCGCTCAGCGCGACCCGGGCGCCGGGGCGGAGGTGCTGCGCGCCCTCGCCCGCACGATCGCCGCGCGCATCAGCGTGCGCGCCGCCCGCCAGGCGCCGGTCCTCTCGATCAGCTAGCCGGTCGCCTCGCGGTCGGCACCACCGTCCGCGGCCAGCCACTTCCACAACTCCGCGGCCGCGGCCAGCGCGGCCCGCCGGCGGCCCTGCTCACCGGCCAGGAAGGCCGTCCGCGTGACGTGCTCCAGGCGGCCCTCGATGTCGGCGGCGATGGTCACCGCAGTGTCGCCCGAGCGCTCCCGGGCGCGCATCGCGAGGCCCACTTCCACCGAGCCGACGTCCCGTACCCGGGTCGCGTACTCGACGAGGTCGTGGTGGGCTGTGGCCATCGCAGAGTCCGGCGCCAGCGTCTCGGCGAAGACGAGCCACGGGGCGGCCCCGAGCAACGCGCCGAGTTGGCCGCCGGAGCCGATCTCGACGATGCCCAATCGGCGCCCCGCCAGGCGTGCCCCGAGCGCGTCGACCCAGCTCTCCCCGCCCCGCGCGAAGAGGTAGGGCCTGAGCAGTGGCTCGACCTCGGCCAGGGCCCGGGCGACGAGATCTGCCGCCGGGATCCTGTCGCGCCCCGGACCGGCCGCATCGCCAACGGCGCTGATGCGCAGGTCGACCGCGTCGTGGCGGGCGTACGTCGCCAGCAGCGGGTTCGCCGTCCGCAGGCGCGCCTCGCCGAGCAGCTCCACGACCGCCGACTCGCCGATGCCACCGAGACGCAGGGTGACCGAGGCGCGGTCGTCGCCGAGGCCGCGCTCGCGGAGGCGGGGGAGGGCCACGTCGCGCCAGAGGGGCGCCATCTCCCCGGGCGGGCCGGGCAGCGCCACGATCAGCCGGCCGTCCGGCCGCTCGACCCACCAGCCGGGCGCCGTGCCGCCGGCGTTGGGCAACGCCGCGGCGCTGGGGATCAGCCAAGCCTGCTTGCGGTTGACCTCGGGCATGGCGATGCCGCGACGCGCGTAGAGGCCCTCCAGCCAGGCCTCCAGCTCAGGGTCAACGGCAGGCTTCTCGCCGCAGGCGGCCGCGATCGCCTCGCGGGTCAGGTCGTCCGGCGTCGGCCCGAGCCCGCCGCTGGTGACCACGAGGTCGACTTCGGCGAGCGCTCGCCGGATGGTATCGGTGACGGTAACCAGGTCGTCCGGCAGCGCCTCGATCGCGCGCACCTCCACCCCCAGCCCGGACAGCTGGCGGGCCAGGTCGCCGCCGTTGGTGTCGCGCGTCTCGCCCGTGGTCAACTCGCTGCCCACCGTCAGGATCGTCGCGGAACGGATGGGCCGGGCCTGCATGCGGGGACGGTAACGCACGCAAACCGGGCTGCGGTTGACGGGAGGGCACGGCCTGTGGTAGCACTCTCCTACCGAGAGTGCTAACCCGCCCCCCGTCTGACGTGGCGCGGCAGATCCCGCCGGGACGCCAGCGCAGACGGTCCAGGGCTCACGAAGCCAGAGGAGTCACGATGTCGAAGCTCATCGCCTACGACGAAGAGGCCCGCCACGCCATGAAGCGCGGCATCGACCAGATGTCCGCGGCCGTGACGGCCACCCTCGGCCCCAAGGGCCGCAACGTCGCCCTCGACAAGAAGTACGGCGCGCCGACCGTCACCCACGACGGCGTCACGGTCGCCAAGGACATCGAGCTGGACGACCCCTTCGAGAACATGGGCGCGCAGCTCCTCAAGGAAGCGGCCACCAAGACCGAGGACGTCGCCGGCGACGGCACGACGACGGCCACCGTGCTCGCCCAGGCGATCATCACCGAGGGCCTCAAGAACGTCGCCGCGGGCGCCAACCCGATGCAGATGAAGCTCGGTATCGAGAAGGCCATGAAGGCCGCCTCGAAGGCGATCATGGACTCGGCCAAGCCGGTCAAGGGTCACGCCGACGTGGCCCAGGTGGCCAGCATCAGCGCCGCCGACCCGGAGATCGGGGCGCTCATCGCCGACGTCATGGACAAGACCGGCAAGGACGGCGTCATCACGGTCGAGGAGTCCAAGACGCTGGCCTTCGAGACCGAGTTCGTCGAGGGCATGCAGTTCGACCGGGGCTACATCTCGGCCTACTTCGTGACCGACCCCCAGCGCATGGAAGCGGTCCTCGACTCGCCTTTCATCCTCATCACCGATCGCAAGATCAGCGCCATCGCCGACATCCTGCCGGTCCTCGAGAAGGTCATCGGCGCCGGTCGCAAGGAGCTGCTCATCATCGCCGAGGACGTCGACGGCGAGGCCCTGGCCACGCTCGTGGTCAACAAGCTCCGCGGCGTGGTCAATGTCCTCGCAGTCAAGGCTCCCGGCTTTGGTGACCGGCGCAAGGAGATGCTCCGCGATATCGCCATCCTGACCGGCGGCCAGCTGGTCAGCGAGGAGCTGGGCAAGAAGCTCGATTCGGCGGTCCTGACCGACCTCGGCCAGGCGCGCCGGGTGGTCTCGACCAAGGACGAGA
>JBIOIE010000080.1:0-7069 GCA_044449605.1 Candidatus Limnocylindrales bacterium
CTCACCGTCTGGTCCGAGAGTGCCTCGGCCTGTCCGGTGCTCACCCCGAGATAGGCCGCGGAGTCGGCCTGCCCAAGAGCGAAGTGGATGTAGACCGGCGTCAGGAGCACGGTGACGGCCACGCCGATGATGACGAGAGCCGTTGCCAGCGCGGTGGCGATGCCGACGAGCCTGCTCATCGGCGCCGGTCAGCCCTCGTGGAGCGTCTGGGCCTGCTCCCACCAGCCCTCGACGACGAGCGGCGGGGGCGGCTCCGTCCCGGACCGGCGGGCCGTCTCGGCGATCCGCTCGGCGAAGGCGTCGAGGTCGAGGGCGAGCAGGTCGCGCAGCCCGGTGATTCCCGCGTGGGCGAAGAGGACCTGCTCGGCGGGTCCGAAGTTGGCCAGGTTGAGCAGCAGCGCCTCGTCGCGCCAATCGTTCACGTCGTTGGTCGTCGCGCCCACCTGGTCAGCCAGGTTCTGGCGGCGGGCCGGCGTCTCCGAGACCTCGAGCAACAGCCCGGTCGTGAAGAGGCCCTGCCGCTCGAGCTTGTCGAGGTAGTGGGCCGACGGCCGCAGGAGATGGTCGATGGGCGGCACGGTCGGGTCAACCTCCTGGCGATCTCGGGTCGGCCCCATCCTAGCGCGGCGCCACGGCCGCGGATCAGCCCTTCGCGTCGCCCCAGATCGTGTAGTGCCAGCCCTTGTCGGCCTCGCCGGTCAGCTCGATCATCACGTGCTTGACCTGCGTGTACTCGTCGAACGAGTAGCCGGACATGTCCTTGCCGAAGCCCGACTGCTTGAAGCCGCCGTGGGGCATCTCGCTGGCCAGGGGCAGGTGGTCGTTGACCCAGACGGCCCCGAAGTTCAGCGCCCCGGCGGCCCGCATCGCCTTGAACACGTCGCTCGTCCAGACCGAGCTGGCGAGGCCGTAGCGGACATCGTTGGCCTTGGCCAGGACCTCTTCCTCGGTGTCGAAGGGCAGCACGGTCAGGACCGGCCCGAAGATCTCCATCTGCACGCACTCGGAGGTCTGGTCCACGCCGGCGATGACCGTCGGCGCGTAGAAGGGCCCGTTCATGCCGGGAACGGCCACCCGATGGCCGCCCGTGACGATGGTCGCCCCGGCCTGGCGGGCACGCTCGACGAAGCCCGACACTCGCTCGAGCTGGGCCTCGCTGATGAGCGTGCCCATGTCGGTGCCCGGCTGAAGGGGGTCGCCGACCCGAACCGTCGCCGTGTACTCCTTGAGCAGCCCCAGGAAACGGTCGTGGACCGGGCGCTCGACGTAGATGCGGGTCGCGGCCGTGCAGTCCTGCCCGGCGTTGACGAAGCCGCCGGCCACGGCGCCTCTTGCGGCTGCGTCGAGATTGGCGTCGGCGAAGACGATGAAGGGCGCCTTGCCACCCAGCTCCAGGTGGACCCGCTTGAGGTTGCCGCTGGCGAGCGTCTGGATCTTCCGACCGGTATCCGAGTCGCCGGTCAGCGAGACGAGGTCGATGTCGTTGTGGGCGGCGATGGCCGCCCCGACGACGTCGCCCCGGCCGGTGACGATGTTAAGAACGCCGTCGGGCAGCCCGGCCTCCCGGGCCATCTCGCCGAGCAGGAGCGTCGTCAGGGGGGTCACGGTGGCCGGCTTGAGCACCACCGAATTACCCGCCGCGAGGGCCGGCCCGATCTTCCAGATGGCCATCATGAAGGGGTAGTTCCAGGGTGCGATCTGGCCGACCACGCCGAGCGGTTCGCGCCGGACCATCGAGGTGTGGGCGCCGCTGTACTCGGCCGCCGCCTTGCCCTCGAGATGGCGGATCGCCGTCGCGAAGAAGCGCAGGTTGTCGGCGCTGAAGGGGATGTCGGAGTCGCGCCGGAGCTTCAGAGGCGTGCCCGTCTGGGCAGTCTCCAGCGCGGCGATCTCGGGCGTACGCTGGTCGATGAGATCGGCCAGCTTGTTGAGGATGGCCACCCGTTCGGGCACCCACTTGGAGCGCCAGCGGCCGTCCGCGTAGGCCGCCCGGGCAGCGGCGACGGCGAGGTCGACGTCGTCCGCCGTGCCCGCCGGGACGCGCCCGACGAGGGCGCCCGTGGCCGGGTTGTGGACGTCGATCCAGGCCCTGCTGGTCGACTCGGCCCAGCCGCCGTCGATCCACATCTTCGTTCCGGTCAGCGTCTCGATGGCCATGCCCTTCCGCTCCTCGTGCTTCTCGGGGCCCGAGTGTACCCCCCGGGAGGGGCTGCAACGCCCCTTCGAAGTCGGCCGCTCAGCCCTCCAGGGAGGCTTCGACGGTCAGCTCGACGTTGCCCGCCAGGGCCTTGGAGATCGGGCAGCCGGTTCGGGCTGCGTCGGCGGCGGCGGCGAAGGCCTCGGCCGTCGCGCCCGGCACTGTCCCGCGCACGGTCAGCGCCGAGGTCACCACGCGCCAACCGTCGTCGCGCTTGTCGAAGGTGACCGCGGCCGACACGTGCATCCGCGTGGGCGGTGTTCCGGCCCGGGCGAGGCCCGCCGAAAGGGCCATCGCGAAGCAGCTGGCGTGCGCCGCGGCCAGCAGCTCCTCGGGGCTGGTCCGGCCCTCCGGCGCCTCGGTGCGCGCGGCCCAACTCACCCCCAGGTCGCCGAAGGTGCCGCTGCCGACACGCTCGACGACGCCGCTGCCACTCGCCAGGTCGCCGCTCCAGGTCACCTCGGCCGTCCGTGTCGCTGCCATCTCAGGCACCTCCTGGGGACCATCGTCGCACAGGCGTCCGGGCAAGGCTGGACGGGCTCGGACCGCGCGCAGGGCTATGCTGGCTTCGTGCCGTCAATTGCCATCGCCGAGGCCGCGGCCAGCCTCGAGGATCTCGGGTTCGTCGACATCCACGGCGACCGACCGTGGGAGCCGGGCGCCGCGCGGCTGCTGGTCGCCCTCCGCGAACGACCGCAGCTCACGCACTTCGACCCGGAGTGGGTCGGCTACTGGCACGCCGTCGACGATCGGTGCCGCATGGCCCGCCTGGACCGGACCACGCAGTTGCCCGTGGATGAGCCCTTCCGCTGGGGCACGATCCGCTTCGTCGACCGGTTGGCGGTCGCCAACGCCTTCCTCAGCTTCGGTGGCCGGCTCCAGGCCGAGGCCCTGGACGCCACGACGACGATCGCCATCTTCTCGTCCCCGGCGCCGATCGCCCGCTGGACCGGCCACTCCCAGGCGCCGGACCCCCTGGCCGAGCGGATCGGCGCGTTCTTCGGCCGGCTGATGATCCCCGTCGACTTCGAGCCCGGCTTCGAGAGCCGGCTGGCCGCGCTGCGACCGCTGGTCATCTACGCCGCGATGCTCGCCGACTGGCGATCCGAGCTGGCCGGCTCGGCCCTGCTGCGCGACGTCGAACCCGCGGCGAGCCACTTCCTGCGCACGGAGATCCGGCGGCTCCAGGAAGCCGACGGCGATGCCTGGCGCGATGGCGAGGCGCTCGCCGCAGAGCCCGGCGTCGGTAGCTGAAGGACCGTGCGGGTCAGGCGCTGACGAGGCCGTCGAGCAGGCGCTGGGCGCTGGCGGCGATCTCGTCGACGGCGGTCTCGAAGGCCTCCGCGTTGCGCTTCGCCGGGGCTCGGTAGCCGCTGACCTTGCGTACGAACTGGAGGGCCGCGGCGCGGATCTCTTCGTCGGTCGCCGCCGGCTCCAGGCCGCGCAGCGTCTTGATGCTCCGGCACATGATCGGACTCCTCCTTCGTGTTCCCGGCTACTCGACGGGGCCGGCCACGTCGTCGTAGACGCGCGCGTCGGCGATGCGACCGTTTGCACCACGTTCGTAGATCGCGATGCCCGCCTGGCGGGGCAGCGCAACGCGGCCCCAGCGCACGGCGTTGAACTCGAGCGCGGAACGCACGCCATCCTCGGTCACAGTGCAGTGCTCGAGGACGATCCCGCCGCCCGCTCCGAAGAAGCGCGTGAACAGCTCGGTCAGGGCGGGCGTGCCGCAGCGCCGATACTGGGGCCCGCTCGGCTCCCGGAAGCAGCCGTCGGGTTCGAAGGTCGCCACGATCCGGGCCACGTCGCCGGCGCCGAGAGCGGCGTGGTACTCGCCCACGACGTCCGAGGGGTCCTGCGTCGCGTCCTCGGCCAGCAGAGGCGGGCGGAGGTGGTGGGCGCCCGTGAGTGGCCATCGGCTGTGGTAGATGCGGACGTCAAGATGCCGACCCTCGGCCCTCGCTTCGATCATCACCGCCACGGGGAGCACGAAGGTCCGGCCGTCCATGGTCACGTCGACGTCGTATTCGGCGACCCGCCTTGCTGCGCCGTCGGTGATGGCCACGAGACGAGCGCGGGCAGCGCGCTCGACCAGCCACGCGCCGCTGGCGACGATGAAGTCGCGCACCGCGGCGCTGCCCGCGATCCGTCCCCATAAGGGATCGTCGACGTTGACGCCGCCCGGGAACGCTTCCGCCAGCCTGGCCCGATCGCAGGGGATCAGCCCGTCGAACTCTGGGAGCCAGGGCATCTCGCGTCTCCTCATGCTGCTCGTGGCCCCGGAAGCCGGCACAGGGTAGCGGGGAGCACCCTTCGGCGCTGAGCACACACAGCCCCCCGGCGTGCCTGCGGCCTAATAGCCGTCCTCGACGACGTTGACGAGGGGTTCCCCGCGGGCGAGCCGGCCCACCTGGTCGTGGACCAGGTCCCAGAAGCGCTCCTCCTCCCGCCGGACGTCGCTGGCCACGTGCGGCGTGACGATCGCGCCGGGCGCGGACCAGAGCGGGTGGCCGGCCGGCAGCGGCTCCGGGTCGGTCACGTCCAGAGCGACGCGGATGCGGCCCTCGAGCACCGCCTCGGTCAGCGCCGCCATGTCGACGATGGCGCCCCGTGAGGCATTCACCAGCAGGGCCCCCGGGCGCATCGCGGCGATGACGTCGGTACCGATGGCGCCCCGCGTGTCCGCGGTCAGGGGCAGGAGACTGATGACCACATCGGCACCGGCCACTGAGGCGGCCAGCTCCGAGAGCGGCCGTACGCCCTCCCGCGCCCGCCGGGCGATGCGCATGATCGACGCCCCGAAGGGCACCAGGCGGGCCTCGACCTCGCGGCCGATGGAGCCTGCGCCGACGATGACGACTCGGGCCCCAACGAGGTCGTCGCCGGTCAGGGGGCTCGAACCCCAGCGCCCCTCGCGCTGGGCCATCAGGTGCTCGGGAAATCGGCGCTGCGAGGCCAGGATGACCATCAGCACCCACTCGGCGACGGGCACGTCGTGGACGCCCGATGCATCGCACAGCGTGATCCCCTCCGGGACACGCTCGAAGAAGCTGTCGACGCCGGCCGAGAAGGCCTGGATGTAACGCAGCCCCTCGACGTGCCGGGCGACCTCGAGTCCGCGATCGGTGCCGTAGGCAGCCACCAGCAGGTCGCCCTGCCCGAGGGTCTGGCCGAGGAGGCCGGCCGCGGGAAACACGTGCAGGTCCGCAAGCGCCGCGAGGCGTTCGCGCTCGACGGCCGGCGTCCGCTCCGGGATCCAGACGTCAGGGCGCCTCACCCGGCTCACGATATCGAGTCGGTGGGGCTGCCACAAGCGGCGGCGCCGGCCGGGGGCCGCACTTGACGGTCCATCTGGCAGCGCGGAAACTGGCCACGTGCGTTTCGTGGTCGCGGGTCTGCTCGGCCTGCTCGTACCCGGCGCCGGTCACTTCTACCTGGGGCAGCGCCGGATCGGGCTGGTCTTCCTGCTCCCGTTCCTCGCCCTGGTCGTCGTGGTCGTGGCCATCTATGGCATCGGCGGCGCGACCGGGCTCCTCGAGGTGGCGGTGACGCCCGGGGTGCTGCCCGCCCTGGCCGTTCTCAACATCGCCCTCGCTGCCTGGCGGATCCTCTCCGGGGTCCACGCCGCGCGGCGCAGCCAGGACCGCGTATCACGCCCCGACTGGCGCAACCAGGGCCGTCGGAGCCGGGGCACGGAGCGCACGGGGCTCGCCATCGGCGCCTTCGCGGTCGCGGTCTTCGCCCTCGTGCTGGTGCCTCATCTCGTCGCCGGGGTCTACATCGCCTCGACCAGCGACTTCCTCGACTCGACCTTCGGCAACGGCTCCAACGACGGGACCCCGGGGCCGACCGAGCCGAACGATGCCCCGCTCGCCTCGGGCTGGCTGGAAGGTGACGGCGACCTGGGCCCGGGCATGACCCCGCGACCGTATGTCGCCCCGACGGCGACGCCCTTCGTGCCCTACGTGGGGACCCTGCCCTCCCTGAACGTCGCTGTGCCCTGGGATCGGCCGGGCGCCATCCCCTGGGGCAACGATGGCCGCTTCGACCTGCTCCTGCTCGGCTCGGACGCGGGCACGGGGCGATGGAGCCGGCGGATGGACGTGATGCTCCTCGTCGAGATCGACGTGAACACGGGCGCGGTGGCGATGATCGGCCTGCCCCGCAACCTTGTGAACGCCCCGTTCCCGCCCGGTGCCGCTCACGACGCGGTGGCCTGCGGCTGCTTCACGGACTTGCTCAACGCCCTCTACGTCGAAGCGACGTCGCGCCATCCGGACCGCTGGCCCGGATCTGGCGCGGTCAAGGGGATCGGGGCCGTGCGCTCCGTCGTCTCGTACCTCACCGGGCGCCCGATCGATGCCGTGCTGGTGGCCGACCTGGTGGGTGTCATCAAGGTCGTCGATGCCATGGGCGGCGTCGACATCAACGTTCCGGCCTCGGTCACCGACAGCCACTACCCCGACCCGATCGTGGGCACCACTTCGCTCTACATCCCCGCCGGCGAGCAGCACTTCGATGGCCGCATGGCCCTCGCCTACGCCCGCAGCCGGCACCAGGACTCCGACTACGCGAGGATGGCCCGCCAGCAGACGCTGCTGCTGGCGATCCGCTCCCAGATCGGCGCGCAGACGATCCTCGACGCCCCGGCGCTCTTCACGGCGGCCAAGGGCATGACCTGGACGGACCTGCCGCGCTCGTCCCTGCCGGCCCTCGTCGACCTCTTCGCCAAGGCCGCCCACGCCTCGGTCAAGCAACTCCGGATCGTGCCCTCGAAGTATCCGGAGGACCTGACCACGTCCGAGATCACGAGGATCCGGAGCGACATCGCGGCGCTCCTCGGCGTGCCGGTCCCGCCCGCACCGACCC
>JBIOIE010000081.1:0-6937 GCA_044449605.1 Candidatus Limnocylindrales bacterium
CACGTAGGCCACGGTGAGGCCGGCGACGGCAAGCCCGACGACGATCACCCCTCCGAGGGCCAGGAACGGTGCGCCCACCAGGCCTGCCCCTTCGCCGGAGGTGCGCACGTCACCCGAGGCCAGCGGCTCGGGCGTCGGCGAGCCTGCTGCGGCGAGCGGGGCGTGGGCCACGAGCAGCCAGGCGACGACGAGGAGCGCCGCCGTCACTTGGCGCGGTTGCAACCGGGGCATGGCCCGGAGTCTAGCCCGGGCGGGCCGCGGCCTCCCAAGGCATCACCACGGTGCGTGGTCGGGGCGCCGCTGGGCGAGCACGCCCGTTAAGCCGAACGGTCGGCCTCGAAGATCCGGGCACGCTCGGTCGGTCCATCCGCGAGCACGGAGCGTGGTGAAGCCTGAGGAGCACCGCCGCTTGGCTGGTCCCGAAGCGCTACCACTGGAGGTGGCGCGGCGGCCGGTCTGCGAGCATGACCGATCGCACGGAACGCTGGATTCGCGACATCGGGCACGCTCGGTCGGCCGGTGCGCGGCCACCGGGAGTGGCCGAGCGGATGAGCAGGTGGAACGTCCAGCCCTACAGCGCGATGACCCGAAGCAGGCCGAGGACGCCGATCACGACGCCGGCTCCGACCAGCACGAGACCAAGCCCAAGGGCGATCGTCGCGAAGCGCACCTGCCGGCGCCGGTCGGCGGCCAGGAGGCGCATCGCCTCCGGGATCTCGAGCGTGGTCAGGATCAGCGGCCGGCCGATGCCAGCGGTCAGGGCGGGGCGGCCATCGGGCAGGAGCATCGGCCGCCCGGCGGCGAAGGCATGTTCGACGGCCGAGATCTGTTCGATCCGCTGGCGGAGCGGGAGGGCGGGGTCGGTCCCGGATGGCGCACGGTCAGGGGCGTCCGCCGCCGTGCCTGTCGACTCGCGGGGGATGACGACCAGGCCCTCGTGGAGGTCGTCCGCGACGATCGCCACTGCGGCGCCGGTCTCGTCCAGGCCGAAGGGGACCGCCTGGATCTCGTCCTCGAGCGTCCGCCACGTGCGACCGGAGGGGTCGTCCGCGAGCTGCAGGCGCCGCCGCCGATAGACCAGCGGGCGGTCATTTTCGTCCGGGAACTCTTCGTCGCTGGCGATCCGGCCATGGACCCGGACATAGGGCCGGCCCGCGCGCGCAGCCGCCTCGACATCCTGCAGCGCGACCGGCGGTGCCGCAGAAAGCATCCGTCCCAGGCGGTAGCCGGGACCAGACCGGCTCAGTCCGATGAGCGCCCCGGCGCAGACGGCGATGCCGGCCGCGATGAGGACCAGGGGCAGCACGCCGGGATGGTAGCAGCGCCATCCGCCGCGACGCGGATGGGACGAGGCGCGCAGAGGAACCGTGGCCCGGACATGGAACGGCCCAGAGGAACCGTCACGACCGCGTGGGCGTTGATGCGATCTCCGCCGTTAGCCATCGCTTGCGGCCCCTCTGGGCACGTCACGGACGCTACGGGCCGCGGAAGCGGCGGTCAAGGGCCGCTGTCCACCAACGTCGCCTCGGGACCCCGAACCGTCCACAGCCCATCCACACCGCCCCCGCCGGCAGGCGACGCGCTGGTCAGGCTTCGGCGCGGCCGGTCAGCGGGTCCAGCGCTCGCGGGCGGCCGTCGTAGCCGGTCAGGACCAGGCGTCCGCCGACCAGCTCGGCGGCGGTGACGACGTCGTCGTGGGCCGCTCGCCAGGCCACGCTGCCGTCTTCGCGCAGGGCCACGGTCTCGATCTCGCCCTGGACGATGACGTGGGGCAGGCGGGACGAGCCCACCAGGCCGACGATCGGGCTGCCCAGCCCGTGGCTCCAGCGCAGCTCCCCCGTGCGGCCGGCGAGGGCGTAGACCCGGAAGCCGTAGCCGACCACCAGCAAGCCGGCCGTGTCCCACAGGAGTCCCGCCGGCGCGTCGAAGATCTGGGAGGCGAAGCGCGCCGTCCAGCTGCCCAGTGGACCCTCGACGCGCAGCTCGGCCCGACAGAGTCGATCGGGATCCTGCCCGACCAGCTGGCCATGGTCGGTGAGGGTGCCGCCCTGCTCGCTCAGGGCGAAGACCGCGGCTGCCTGGCCGCTGCCGCCCCAGCGGTACCGGGCGGCCAGGCCACCCGGATACTGGACCGCAGCGCGCTGCGGTTCGGCCTCGCTCACGCCCCCGAGGGTGCCGCCGTCGGGGAGGCGCCCGGACCGGCGGGAGCCTCGCTCGTGCTTGGCACCCCACCCGCGTCGGCGGGGCTGCCGGCCGCTGTCCGGCTCGGCGCCTCTTCGGCGATCGGCGCCACGACGGCGTTGGCAAGCATGCGCAGCGTCGCCGGCGCGACCTCGAAGACAGCGTTCTGGGTCCCGGCGGCGGCCCACACGGTCGTGAACCGGCCCAGGTCGGGGTCCATCACGACCCGAACGGGCCGGGCATGGCCGACCGGCGGGATGCCGCCGATGACGAAGCCGGTGAGGGCCGAGGCCTCCCGGGCGGTCGCCCGCCGGACGCCCGATTCGCCGATCACGGCGGCCAGGCGGGCCACGTCGACCCGGTTTGCGCCGCTCACCAGGACGATGATCGGCTGCAGGACGTCGTCGTCATCCAGGGCCACGAACACGAGGCTCTTGACGATCTGACCGAGCTCCGCGCCGACGGCCCGGGCGGCCTCTTCGGCCGTGTGGGTACGCTCCGGGAAGCGCACGATCTCCACCGTTACGCCCTTCCGAGCAGCCGCCTCGAGCACGCGCCGATGGGCCGGGTGGGGATGGTCGGGCACGACGTCGAGTCTAGCACGCAGCCCTTCGGCGACCGCTACGATGGCCACTCCGATGCGCCTCCTGGACCGTTCCCGGCCGCCCCGTGCCGTGGCCGCCCGCCTCCGTTCGGCCGAGGCCTGGGCCTTCGACTGGGACGGCACCTTGATCGACTCCATCGGGCGCACGCTGGCGACCTATCGCCAGCTCCTGGGCGAGTTCGGCATCCCCTTCGACGAGGTCGAGTTCCGAGCCAACTACGCGCCCGACTGGCGGCGCATCTACCGTCGCGTCGGCCTGGCGGAGACGCACTGGCCGCGGGCCGACCGGCGCTGGGTGGAGCTGTACGAAACGGAGGTCGCGGGCCTGGTGCCCGGCGCCGAGGCCGCCCTGGCGGCCCTGCGGGTGGCGGGCGTGCGCCTCGCCCTGGTGACCGCCGGCCACCGGGCCCGGGTCGAGCTGGAGATGCGCGCCAATGGCGTCGACGGGGTCTTCGACGCGGTCGTCTTCGGCGACGAGGTCCCGCACCAGAAGCCCGATCCGGCACCCATCCAGCTGGCGGCCAAGTACCTCCACGTCGCTCCGGCGGCCGTCGTCTTCGTGGGCGACGCCGAGGATGACATGACCATGGCCCGCCGCGCCGGCGGGACCGCCATCGGCGTGCTCACCGGGGCCGCCGACGGGCGCACGCTGCGGCGCGGCGGCGCACAGTGGGTCGCGCCGACCGTCATGGTCGCCGTCGGTGCGGCCGGGCACGTGGGGAGCACGCCGGCCGGGGTGTAGGATTCGCCGACAATCGAAGATGGGACAGGGGAGCGCCGCGAGGCGCTGAGAGTGCGGGCTGACCGCAGACCCTCGGAACCTGATCTGGTTCGCACCAGCGAAGGGAGTCCACGAGCGCGACCTCCGTCCCGACAGCGACGGAGGTCCTTGTTTGTCCGGTCCGATCGACGCCCAGCGGGCGCCCCGAGCCATCGTCGTGGCTGATGGCGAGGTCCCCGCGCGCGCGGCGCTGGACGGGGCGTGGCCAGGCTGGGATGGCGGATCGCCCTGGGTCGTGGCCGCCGACGCGGGCGGGATCGCGGCGCTCGCGCTCGGCCTGCGGCCCGACCTCGTCGTCGGCGACTTCGATTCGATCGCCCCGGCGGACCTCGAGCGTCTTCGGGCCATGGGCATCCCGCTCGACGCCCACCCTGCCGAGAAGGACGAGTCGGACACGGAGCTGGCGGTCCGGGCCGCCCTGGATCGCGGCTGCCGGGAGGTGACGATCCTGGGCGCCCTCGGCGGGCCGCGCGTCGACCATGCCCTGGCCAACCTCTGGCTGCTGGCCCTGCCCGCAGCCGCCGGGCGCGTCCTCGTCGTGCTCGATGCCCGGTCCCGGCTGCGGCTGCTGAGCGGCCCCGGCCGGCTCGAGCTGCCGGGAGTCCCGGGCGACCTCGTGACGCTGCTGCCCTTCGATGGCCCGGCGGCCGGCGTGACGACGGAAGGGCTGGCCTACCCGCTCCGCGACGAGTCGCTCGTCTCGGGGCCGAGCCGGGGCCTGTCGAACCTCCGGACGGATCCGAAGGCGGCCGTGTCGCTGCGCGCCGGCCGGTTGTTGATCGTGGAGACCCATCAAGCGGAAGGAGCGACCTCGTGACCCCGTTCACCGATCCAGGTGGGGCTTCGGCGCTGGGACCGTCGAGCCGCTGGCGGACGATCGACATCGTCGTGGCGGCGATCCTCGGCGTCGCCTTCGGTGTCGTCTTCTGGGCCTGGAATGGCGTCTGGGGCGCCACGGCACCGCTCTTCGACGCGGTGAAGCCCGCCCAGTACGCCATCAGCGGGGTCTGGCTGCTGCCCGCGGTCGTCGCGCCGCTGGTCGTCCGCAAGCCCGGCGCGGCGCTCTTCGCCGAGCTGGTCGCGGCCATCGTCTCGGCCCTGCTGGGCAGCGTCTGGGGCCTCGACGTCCTGCTCTCGGGCTTCGTCCAGGGGGCCGGCGCGGAGCTGGTCTTCGCCTTCGGCCTGTACCGGGCCTGGGGCCTCACCCCGGCCCTCCTGGCGGGCGCCGGGGCCGCCATCGGCGAGGCGCTCCACGACATCCCGATCTACTACCCGACCGACCAGTTCAGCCTCGACTTCCAAGCGGCGATCGCGATCATGGAGATCGTCTCCGGCGTCGTCGTCGCCGGCCTTGGCGGCTGGCTCATCGTCCGCGTCCTGCGCGCGGCGGGCGTGCTGGAGATGTTCCCGTCGGGTACGTGACCGACGGGGTCGCCCTGGCAACGGGGCGCGATCCCGGGCCGCAGCCGGGGCCGCCCTCGATCGCGGCGGAGGGCCTGGGCTGGACGTACCGGGGCCAGTCCCAGCCAGCCCTGGCGGACCTGGACTTCCGGCTCCCCGGCGGCCAGGCCCTGCTCGTCCTCGGCCCGTCCGGGTCGGGCAAGAGCACGCTCGCCCGGGCGCTGGCGGGCATCGTCCCGCATGCCTTGCCGGGGCAGTGGAAGGGGCATCTGCGCATCGGGGACGACGATGTCCCGATCACACCGGCGCGGCGCCTCGGCGAGCGAGTGGGCCTCGTCTTCCAGGATCCCGAGAGCCAGCTGGTGATGCCGCGGGTCGAGGACGAGGTCGCCTTCGGCCTCGAGAACCGGGGCTGGCCGGGCCCGGCGATGCACGAGCGGGTGCCCGAGGCGCTGGCATCGACCGGCCTCGCCGGCTTCGAACGGCGGGCCAGCCGCTCGCTCTCGGGGGGCGAGCAACAGCGCCTCGCCCTCGCCGACGTCCTGGCGCCGCTGCCCCAGGTCCTCGTGTTCGACGAGCCGACGGCCAACCTGGACCCGCCCGGCATGGTCGCCTTCTTCGCGCGACTGCGGGCGCTGGCCGCGACGCGCGAGCACACGATCGTCGTCGTCGAGCACCGCCTGGACGCCGCGCTGCCGCTCGCGGACGCGGTCCTGCTCCTCGACGACGCCGGTCGGCAGGTCGCCTTCGGGACCCCGGACGAGGTCGGACGTGAGCACGCGGCGACCCTCGAGCGGCTCGGGGGCTGGGTGCCCAGTGCCTGGAGGCCGGCCATCCCGCGCGAGGTAGCCCCGCGGAGGGCCCGGGCGGTCGTCGGGGAGGCCATCGCCGGAGTCGCCGGCGTGTCCGTCCGGTACGACTCGGACCGGACCGTGCGGACGGCACTGGCCGACGTCCGGCTCGAGGTCCGGGCTGGCGAGCGACTGGCCCTGGTCGGCCCGAACGGGTCGGGCAAGTCCACGCTCCTGTTCGTCCTGGCCGGCCTGCTGCGCCCCGAGGCGGGCCGCGCCTGGGTGAGCGACGGCGACGGGGACCCTCTCGACCCTTCCCGCATCCCCTCCGCCCGCCTGGCTGGCCTCGTCGGCCTGGTCTTCCAGGACCCCGAGATCGGGTTCGTGACCCGGCGCGTCGGTGACGAGGTCGTCGTGGGGCCGGCGGCTCGAGCGGCCCACCCGGCCGGGGACGTCGACGCGGTCCTGGCCCGGTTCGGCCTGGGCGGCCTCGCCGAGCGCGACCCCTTCCGACTCAGCCAGGGCCAGCAACGCCGCCTCAGCCTCGCTCCGTATGCCTTGCGGCGGCCGCGTCTCCTGCTCCTCGACGAACCGACCTACGGCCTCGACCGCCGGGGCAGCGACCAGGTCATCGCCCTCCTCGACGATGGCCTCGCCGCCGGCCAGGCCCAGGTCGTGGCGACGCACGATCCACGCCTCCTGCCGGCCTGCGACCGGGTGGTCGCGCTCGACGCCGGGCGCGTCGTCTTCGACGGCCCCAGCGCCGCCTTCCTGGCCGACCCGCCCTACGACCCGCCCGGCCCCTGGCGTTCGGGCCAGAGCGCCGAGGCTCTCTCGCCGGGTCCGCGCCGATGAGCTTCCTCTCGCCGTCGCTCACGGCTCGCCCTGACGCGCCGCTGGTCCGCGTCGCGGGGGTCACCCGCCTCGTCGCCGGCAGTGCCTGGCTCATCGCCGCCGTCGTCACGACCGACCCGCTGGTGCCCGGCCTGGTGTGCGTGGCGGGGCTGGTCGTGCTCTTCCTCTGGTCAGGCCTCTCGCCGGGCCGCGTCGCGCGACGCGTCGGGATCGTCTTCCAGGCCGCCCGCGGCCTGGCCGCACAGGCGACCCAGAGCAGCCCCGCCAACTAGGACCCGGCAGCGCAGCTCGTGGTGGCGGTGGGGCACCAGCACGTCACGACGG